>JAIOII010000151.1 GCA_019912685.1 Kofleriaceae bacterium | reverse complement strand
GATCTTCGCGCAGGGCTTCGGCGACCGCCGCCGCGCCGAGCGCGCGTACCAGCTCGCCCGCGTCGTGACGCGCGCGCGACACCCGCGCGATCACCTTCATCGCCGTCGCGTCGTTGCCGGTGCCCAGGCGGTTGCGCATCGAGGCCGCGACCAGGCCGAGGTGCACGCGGATCGACGCGACGTCGCCGGCGTCCTCGTAGAACTTGATGAGCGCGGCGAGGGCGGCGTCGCTGTCGGGCGCGGCGTCGACGGCGAGCTGGTACGCGCGCTCGGCGCGGCGGCGGTCGCCGAAGCCCTGCGCGAAGATCACGCCCACGCGGTGCAGGTGCGCGACCTTGCGCTGCGGATCCTGCTCGTTTTTCACCAGGCGCTCGCACGCGCCGAGCGCCAGCTTCCACTGCTGCGTCGCGATGCCGAGATCGGCGAGGCGCTCGAGCGCGTGCTCGTCGTTGGGATCGTACGAGAGCACCTTCTGGAACGCGGCCAGCGCCGCGCCGGCGTCGGGCAGGCGCTCGGCGTGGATGACGCCGAGGCGGAAGTAGATGCCGCGCAGGACGTTCGGCTCGCGCTCGAGGCGCGCGCGCTGGGTCAGCGCCTCGGCGCACTCGGCCCACGCGCCCTGCTCCCACGCGATGTCGGAGAGCGCGGCGATGGCGCGGACGTCGGTCGGCACCGCGTCGACGATCGCGCGATAGTGACGCTTGGCCGCCTCGCGGTTCTCGAGGAAGTTGCGCGAAAGCTCGGCGATCGCGCGGTGGAGCTGGAGCTGCTCCTGCCGGTCCTCCTCGACGAGGAGCCGCTGCTCGAGCAGCTCGGCGAGGCGTTCGTGCTCGCCCTGCTCGTCGTAGAGGAGGCGCAGGCGCACGAAGGCGTCGACGTGTCGCGGGTCGGCGTCGAGCGCGGCGCGCAGTGCGTCGGCGGCGCGCTCGCCGGCGAGCGCCTTGTCCATGAGCGCGACGCCCGCGAGGTGATGGAGCCGCGCCCGCGCGCTCATGTCGGAGGTGAGCAGCGCCTCCTTGGTGGCGGCGTCGGCGAAGTCGATCCACAGCTGGCCGCGCAGCGCCGCCTCGCGCCAGCCCTCGAGCGCGGGCACGTAGCCGCCGCGCAGCTCGTCGGCGGCCTTGAAGTGCGCGAGCGCCTCGTCGATGCGGCCGAGGTCGGTGAGCGTCTCGCCGCCGCGCGTGAGGAAGGCGCCGCGCGTGCGGGCGTCGTCGAGGAAGTAGGCGGCGATCGCGTCCTCGAGGAGCGCGAGGTCGGGCGAGCTGCCGGCGCGGCGGACGAGCGACTCGAGGTGGAAGAGCGCCTGGCGCGCGCGGGGCGCGCGCTCGACGACGACCTGGTACCCCATGCGCAGCTCGTCGTCGGGCCGCTCCAGCTTCTCGAGGAGCTGCGCGCGATCGAGCGCGAGCGCCACGGCGTCGTCTCCGACCGCCCCCGGCCCCGCCGGATCGACCGGCGACAGCGCGGCGAGCTGGACGCCGCGCAGGCGCGCGAGCTCGAGCGCGATGAGGGCGCTCGCCGCGTCCTCGCGCAGCTCGCGATCGACCTTGGCGAGGACCTCGTAGGCATCGGCCTTGGCCGTGGCATCGCCGGTGTCCTCGGCGACCTGCGGCTCGGCGACCAGGGGATCCTGCGGCCGCAGATCGAGCGCCTTGCCGTAGAGGCCGAGCGCGGCGACGGCGTCGCCCTGGGCGGCGGCGTGATCGCCGTCGCGCACCAGCCGGGCGAACGCGTCGGGCCCACGCGGCACG
>JAIOII010001516.1 GCA_019912685.1 Kofleriaceae bacterium | reverse complement strand
GCTGCTTCATCAGCGCCGACATGCGGAGGGCGTTGCGCGCGTATTCGGAAAACATCAGGAAGGTGCCGCCGAAGGGCAGCAGGCCGCCGTGCAGGGCGATGCCGTTCATGATGGCGGCCATGCCGAATTCGCGCACGCCGTAGGAAATGTAGTTGCCCGGCGTGCGGCCGGCAACGTGGCGGCAGCCCTTCCAGTCGGTGAGATTGGAGCCGGTCAGGTCGGCCGAGCCGCCGAGAAACTCCGGCAGGACGGGGGCCAGTGCATTGATGGCGTTTTGCGAGGCCTTGCGCGTGGCCACGCTCTCGGCCTGGCCGTTGGCTTCGGCGACGACCTGGATCGCCCGCTCCGCCCAGCCGGGCGGATAGAGCTGGCAGGGCCAGCCGGCGACCACCGTCTCCTGGAACGTCGCCGCCATGCGATCGACGAGCGGCGCCCACACGAGCACGGCTTCGCGCTCGGCGAGCCGCGCCTCGCGCTCGCGGTCGCGCAGTGCCTCGAGCTGGCGCACCGTGATCGCCACCGGCTGCAGGCACACGGTCTCGTGCACCGGGCGAGGTTACTTCAGTCGAGCCAGTTCTTCGCCGCGAGCCAGCGCCGAATCTCGGCGGTCACGGCCTTGAAGTCGCCCGGGCCGTTCATGAGGAAGACCACGAGGACCTCCTCGTCGGGCACGACGAAGTACTGCGTCGAGAAGCCGCCCTGCCCGCCGGTGTGCCCGATCTCGGTCTTCCCGTCGACCTCGCGGATCCACCACGACCAGCCGAGGATCGGCGGCTCCTCGCTCGCCCAGTTCGGGAACGTCTTCACCGTGCGCGCGTCGGCGACGGTCGCCGGCCGCAGGAAGCGGCCCGCCTGGAGCGCGTGCTCGTACAGCGCGAGCTCGTCGACCGAGCTCCACACGCCGCCGTTGCCGGCCGCGGCGAACGTCGGGTACTCGCCGTAGTCGAGCTCCTTCCAGCGGTCGCCGTCGCGCACGTAGCCGTGCGCCACGCCGCGCTCCGGGTGAGGACCGTCGGTGATCGTGCTCGTCCGCATCCCGGACGGCAGGAAGATCGTGTCGCGCACGAACTCCTGCCAGGGCCGCCGGCTCACCTGCTCGACGACGAGCGCGAGCCCGTTGTAGGCCGGGTTCGAGTACGCGAAGCGCGAGCCCGGCTCGAACTCGAGCACGTCGGCCTGCGTGACCGGGTACCAGTTCTCGGCGTCCTTCGCGGCGAGGTAGAAGTCGCGCTCGGCCGCGACGCGCCGGAGGTCGGGCAAGCCGGACGTGTGCGTGAGCAGATGACGGAGCCGCACCTGCTCGGCGAGCTCGCGGCGCTTGAAGCCCGGGAAGTACTTCGTCAGCGGATCCTCGAGCGAGAGCTTCCCGTGCTCCTCGAGGATCAAGATCGCGTGGGCGACGAACGTCTTCGACAGCGAGCCGAGGTTGAACAGCGTCTTCGTCGTGATCGGCTCGCCCGTCTTCATGTCGGCCACGCCGTACCCGGCCGCGAAGACGACGCGGCCCTGCTTCGCGACGAGCACCGCGATGCCCGGCTCGTCCGGCGCGAAGCTCGTCCGGAAGTACGCGTCGAGCGCCGACGTGTCGACGACGATCGGCGGAGGCACGGCCGCGGGCGCGGACGCAGCGACCGGCGCGGAAGGCGGCGACGGCGACGGCGGCGGCGGCGGCGGCCCTCCGCATGCGACGAGCAGGAGCGCGAGCGCAGTGGCCACCGGAGTTGCCGCTGAACGCGCATTGGGGTCAGTCGTTCCTCGTGTCACGTGACCCCATCATGCCCGCAAGCCCGTGGAATCCCGGCGGCATAGCGTGGCAACGCGCTTGCTGTAGGGATGCGTCATGAAGCTGTTCGCCCCGTCTCGACTCGCGCCGCTCCTGTCGCTCGGCATCGTCGCAACGGGGTGTGGGGTCGAGGTCGGCGGGCCCGGCGTGTACGGAGACGATCCGGCGATCGATCAGGCCGCGCTCATCGACGCGTACGTGCGCGGCCTGCCCTACCTGCCGGCGAACCCGCCGCAGGTGATCGAGGGCCAGACGTCGGGCGAAGCGACGACCGGCGACTACCAGTGCGTCACCGAGAACCTGCAGGAGACGCGGCAGTACGACAAGATCGTGGCGTACGCGGCGAACTCCGACGGGCTGTGGCCGGGCGCGATGGTCGCCGGCGACTCGGTGTACAGCGGCCTCTTCACGCAGATCGTGCTGCCGCGCCAGCCGGCGACGATCTCGGTCAGCCTCGAGAACCTCGCCGGCGCGCGCTCGGCGACGATCGCCGAGCCGAGCCTGTCGGCGTTCCGCGAGGCGCTCGGCGGCATCCTCGACGCCGAGATCACCGGCGCGACGCCCGCCAACATCTACTCCGAGATCGAGAGCGTCCACAGCGAGGAGCAGCTCGCGCTCGCGCTCGGCGCCGAGGTGTCGTGGCTCGGCGGCTCGGCGAGCATCGCGGCCTCGTTCGACTGGGCGCAACAGGACGTGCGCAGCCGCTACCTCGTGAAGTTCACCCAGGCGTACTACACGGTCGACCTCGACGCGCCGGGCCGGCCGAGCGACCTGCTCTCCCCCGACCTCACCGTCGACGACGTCGCGCCGGTGATGAACGAGGACTCGCCGCCGCTCTACGTCTCGTCGGTGACCTACGGCCGTATGGTCGTGTTCACGTTCGAGTCGGAGTACAGCTCGGAGGAGCTCGGCTCGGCGCTCGAGTTCGCGTACTCGGGCGGCGTCGACGTCTCCGGCCAGGTGTCGGTGACCTACAAGGAGATGCTGTCGAAGTCGAAGATCACGGCGTTCATCCTCGGCGGCTCCGGCGGCATCGCGGCGACGACGATCGACAGCTACGACGCGCTCATCGACTTCATCAAGTCCGGCGGCGACTACTCGCGCGAGTCACCGGGTGCGCCCATCGCGTACAAGCTGAACTACCTGAAGGACAACTCGCCGGGCCGCATGTCGTTCACGACCGACTACACGGTGACCCAGTGCCAGCGCGTCTCGCAGAAGCTGAAGGTGGTGCTGAAGAGCATCCGCGTCGAGGACGCCGGCGGCGACGCGGGTGACGACCTCGAGCTCTACGGCTCGATCACGGCGCAGGCCGGCAACGCGCTCACGCTCTTCTCGCGCGGCGGCGATCAGCACGTCACGATCCGCCAGGGCGAGGCGTGGCCGTCGGGCACGTTCATCGCCGAGGGCATCGTGACCGTGCGGCCGCAGGCGGGCAGCTCCGTGCGCCTCGGCGCGAGCCTCCGCGATCAGGACGGGTTCCTCAACCCCGACGACAACATCGGCGACGTCGGCGTCGACGTGCCGTTCGAGCTCGGCTGGCGCCGCGACATCTCGCTGCTCCTCACCGGCGACGACGCGCGCGTGACCGTGACGATCGGTCTCCAGCCGATCTGATGGCTCTTGACGGGCGGTCACGACCGGCGGGCCCCGCGCGTGACATACTGGGGCCGTCATGAGCGAGCGCCTCGGCGCCCTCGATCGGCTGTTCCTGCGCCTCGAGCCGCGGCGCCGGTGCAGGCGAGCCCGTTCGACTGGGTGCTCGCCGGTTCGCGCGGTCGGCCGACGTGGGAGCGGGTGACCGGCGCCGCGCCGCCGGTCGGGCACGTGCGCCTCGATCCGCCCGGTGACGACGCCGCGTTGATGGCGGCGGTGTCGCGGCTGCACGGCCCGCACGTGCGGCGCGACGGCATGCTGTGGGAGTGCCACCTGATCGAGGGCCTGCGCGACGATCGCTTCGCGCTCTACTACAAGATGCACCACGCGTGCATCGACGGGGTCAGCGCGATCCGGCGGCTCGAGCGCGCGCTCAGCACGGACCCGGCGCAGGCGACGCCCCCGATCCTGTC
>JAIOII010001515.1 GCA_019912685.1 Kofleriaceae bacterium | reverse complement strand
TCGCCGCGATCGGCGCGGCGGCGTCGCGGGCGGGCAGGGCGACCGGCGCGACCTGGACCCGCGCGCCCGCGCCGGCGGCGAGCCGATCGAGGGCGTTCCGGCACGCGCGATACGCGTGGTCGGTCGTGATCACCTCGTCGCCGGCGCCGAGCCGCACGTTCGCCAGCGCGGTCGCGACGCCGTGCGTCGCGCTGGGCACGAACACGAGGCCGTCGCCGTCGCAGCCGAGGTAGGCGGCCACCGCGGCGCGCGCCGCGTCGAGCGCCGGCGGGTACTCGAGAACGAAGTAGCGCATCGTCGCCGCCTCGAGCCGCGCGCGGATCGCCGCCTGGTGCTCGAGGACCGCGCGCGGGCACGCCCCGAACGAGCCGTGGTTGACGTGCAGGACGTCGGGATCGAGGACGAACGCGTCGGCGGCGAACGCCTGCTCCAGCTCGATCGAGGAGATCACGGGGACGCGTCCGCGGTCGCGGCCAGGACCGCGAGCGCGTGCTCGGCGACCCGGCGGGTGTCGGGGAAGGTGAGGCGCTCGAGCGCGGCGGGCGCGTCGAGCCAGACCACCTCGCGCAGCTCGTGGGCTTCCTCCTGCGCACGCAGCTCCATCAGGAACCAGCGGATGACGTGGCGCTCGCCGCCGATCTCCACGGTCACGTCGTCGAGCGGCGCGACGATCTCGGCGACGACGCCCGCCTCCTCGTGCACCTCGCGCACTGCCGCCGCCTCCGGGGGCTCGCCGGGAGCGACGTGGCCCTTGGGCAGCACCCAGTGCTCGCGGTGCCGCCGGCCGGTGACCAGGAGCAGCTCGGGCAGGCCGTCGCTCCGGTGGCGGATCACCACGCCGCCGGCGTGGGTGGGTTTGTCCGATCTCCGCGTCACCGTCACGGCGCCGATTCTACTATTGTCGGAGCGATGACGTCCTCGGACGAGGGCGCCGCCAGGCGCCTCGAGCGGTGGCAGCGCTCGCTGCTCGATCTCACGCTGCGCAACCGCATGCTGGATGCGCGCGAGACCCGCACGCTCGTGGTCCTCTCCGGCACGGATCCGCTGGCGGTGGTCGCGGCGGTCGACGAGGCGCGGCCGCTCGAGGTGACCGCCGCGCTGCCGCCCGACGAGCTCGGCCGCCGCCTGACCGCGATGGCGCGCGCGGCGCGCGAGTCGCTGTCGGAGAGCGGCGCGCGCACCCTGTGGATCGTGCTCGGCACGCTGCGCTGGTACGAGACCCCGGGCTCCGGAGACGAGGACGCCGTGCCGCGCCACGCGCCCCTCGTCATGCTGCCGGTCGAGATGCGCCGCACGGCGGCCGGCGCGCGCTACGACGTGCGCACGGTCGAGGGCGAGGACTGGCGCTGGAACGACACGCTGGTCGAGAAGCTGAAGGTCGACTTCGGCCTCGTGCTGCCGCCGCCGGTGCGGCGCGAGGACGGCGACCCCGATCTCGCCGCGACCTTCGACGCCGTGAGCGCCGCGGTCGCGGCGATGCCGCGGTGGGAGGTCGTGCGCGAGTGCCGGCTCGGCATCCTGTCGTTCACCAAGCACGTGATGTGGACCGACCTCGGCGAGCGCGGGCAGGCGCTGCTCCAGGCGCCGGTCGTCGCGCACCTCGCCGCCGGCGGCGCGGCGGCGTTCCCGAGCGGCGACTTCCCGTCCGAGGACGGGCTCGACGCC
>JAIOII010001514.1 GCA_019912685.1 Kofleriaceae bacterium | reverse complement strand
GGCGGCGGGATCGACGGGGCGGCTTCCGGCGGCGGCGGGTTGCCGACGGCGGCGGCGACCGTGATCGGCCCGCAGTAGCCGTCGGGCTTCACGCCGTGGGCGACCTGCCAGCGCGCGACCTCGTTGGGCACGAGCTCGCCGTCGGGGCCGACGCACGCGTTGCTCGTCGCCGCGTTGAACTGCTCGACGTACTCCGCGTGCCGTCGATGATATGCGCGGGCGTTCTTCGACCACTCCGGCTCGGCCTTCACCGGCGCGGGCGCGGGCTCCGGTGCCGGTGCGGCGGCCGGCGCCTGCTGCGCCACCTCGAGCGTCGGCTCGAGCGTCGGCGCGGGCGGCGCGACCGACATGTTCTCCTCGGGGAACGACTGGAGGAGGCCGTCCTCCTCGGGCGCGGGGAGGCAGACCTGCGCCTCGACCTCCGGATCGTGCGCCGGCATCGACATCAAGACCTCGTCGGCGGGCTTCGCCGCCGGGGCCTCGCTCTCGTGCGCCTCGCTCGCCTGCGCCTCGGCGTCCGCGGGCTTCCTGGTGGCGCCCGGGCTCACGTTCGGCGCGTCGAGCTTGCGCGAGATCTTGGTGACGATGTTCGTGCCCTTGCGGTGCCCGACCGACGTGTACTTCGCCTTCATCCGCTCGAGGAGGGCGGCGTCGTCGTCGGCGCTGATCGTCCCGCCCTTGCCCTTCTTCCGCTCGGACTTGGCCTTGTTGTAGTGGAGGATCGGCTCCTCGATCTCGTACGTCGTGACGATCGCCTTGGCCAGGATGTCGAGGAACTCGTCGCGCGAGCCGGCCGACCTGGCGCCGTTGTCGACGGCGCGCTGGATCGCCTTGGGCGTGAACGCCGGGCGGTTGTTCTTGCACTCGAGCAGCCAGGAGAGCGCGGTCGTGTCCTGGAAGTGATCGACGCCGCCCGCCCGCTTCTTGATCGCCCCCTGCACCTCGCCCAGCTCGCCGAGCGCCAGCTTGCACATCGCCGCGACGACGTCGGGCTCCATCGACGCCTCGTAGAACTTCATGCCCCACTCCTGGCCGCGCAGCTCCTCCTCGTCCTCGACGCCCTGGATCGCCGGCGGTGACTTCTTCCAGCCCTTGTGCTGGTACGTGCGCGACGTGTCGAGCGCGAGGCCGTGCTTGGCGAAGCCGCCGGGCGCTGCCTTCATCATCTTGGCGAGCGACCCGTGGCCGAGCACGACCTGCTTGAAGCCGATCGAGACGATCTGATCGTCGTACGTCTGCACGCAGCCGATCTGCCCCCCGGTCTCGACCTGCGCCACCGCGTCGAGGATCGCGATCTGCTTGCCGTTGATCGCGAGCTGGCCCTCCGCGACGAGCCTGGTGAGGTACGCCTTCACGGATCCGCCGCCGTACTTGGCGAAGCCCTTGCCGACCTTCTTCTCTCGCGCGCCCTTCTGCTGCACCGCGCCGCTCGAGGCCGCGCCGCCCGGTCCCGCGCCGCCGAGCAGCTCGGCGGCGGACTCGCCGGCGACGACGCGATCGGCGACGGCGTCGGCGTGCTGCTCGTAGCGGTCGCCGACCTCGCCGACGCCGCCGTACAGGCTGACGCCCTGCGCCTGCTGGACGACGTGCGCGGCCTCGTGCGCCGCGGTGTGGAGATCCGGGGGCGCGCCGAAGGCGACGTGATCGCCGGTCGCGTAGGCCGAGGCGCCCATCGCCCGCGTGGCCTCCGAAGCGGCGCCGCCGACGTGCGCCTTCGCGCCGGAGACATCGTGCTCGGGGCCGAACGAGCGCTGGATCGCGTCGAGGTGCGGGAGCTTCTCCGCGGGCCCCGAGGTGCCGTGCGCCGCGGCGAGGTGCAGGCTGTACGGATCGTCGGCGGCCGACGTGTCGATCGCGTGCATCTGGACGGGCGGCGGCGCGCCGCCGAGCTCCGTACGCCGCTGGACGGGCGCCATGCCGGCGGTCATCGGGCGCTTGCCCGGCGCGCCGTGCGGGCCTTCCGATGCAGGTGTTGCGTTCCCCTCGGTGTGCCCGCGGTCCGTCTTCATGGCGCTCTTGCCAGGCTCGACCAGGGAAGCGGCCGGGTCAAGCGTCCAGAACGAGAGGGATATCTTTTGCCACCTGCGCGGACGTGGCAGGGAAGGTCCACCGCGCCGCGGACGTATCATGATGGCGCGCTACAGCCGCAGGCCGAGCCGGGCGCTCACGGTCAGGCGGTCGGCGTTGTCGTTGAGGCCGAGCCCCACGGTGGCCGCGAGCCAGAGCGAGGGTGTCGGGGACCACCCGATCGCCGGCCCGGCGGAGGCCGCCGCCTCGTCGACCCGCTCCACGTCGAAGCCACCCCACGTCTCGGCGCCGACGCGCAGCGTCGGACGCGCGTCGTACGTGACGCCGGCGGCCCAGCCGACCGCGAGCACCGGCTCGGCGACGTCACCGCCGACGACGACCTCGACGATCGGATCGACGGCGACGCTCACGACGCCGACGTCGCGGGCGAGGACCGGGCGGAGCTCGAGCTCGTAGACGCTGCCGCCGAACCGCTTGGCGGCCTCGGCGTGGGCCACCATGTCGAAGGGGAGCTCGCCGCGCTCGGAGAAGCGGTAGCGCGAGCGGACGCGGAGCTCGGTGAAGCGGAGCGGCTCGCCCGGATCGGCGAGCGTGCCGCTGCCCGTCGATTGCTCGAACAGGTGGAGCAGCGCGACCTCCCAGCGGTCGCCGACGCCGTGCTCGATCGCGAGCTGGAGGGCGAAGGCCTCCGGCGACGCGTCGTCGAACGTCGCCTGCGTCTGCGCGGTGAGGAGCTCGAGCTCGGTCTCACCGCGCGGCAGCGTCAGGTACTCGTGCGTCTGCGTGAACGAGCGCGGCTGGGCCGTCGCGCCCGGCGTCCAGGCGACGAGCGCGAGCGCGAGGACGGTCAGGACGCGTCGAGGCCGGCGCAACGACATCGACGTGACAGTAGCCTAATGGCAACCCTTGCGCAGGAGCGGGTCGACGCGGGCGTAGCGCCCCTTCACGAGGACGTAGCGCGCCTCGACCGGCTCGGGCTTGATGCACGCCAGGTCGCGGTCGAGGTAGCGCTGCTCGGTCGCGACGATGTCGAGCGCGGCGCGCTGCGAGCCCTTCGCGAGCGTGTACGTCGCCGTCGTGCCGGCGCCGGAAGGGTAGAGGTCGACCGTCGGCAGCGTCGCGATCTTCGGCGAGCGCTCGTCGCTCCGCCGCAGCGACACGAGCACGAGGTCGTGGTGCGCCTCGGTGCCGGTCACCGCCTCGCGGAAGCGCGAGCGGCCCGTCGCGACCTTGCGATCGCGGGTCTCGAAGACGAGCACCGGGAAGCGCAGCTTCTTCCGCCCGCCCCCGAGCGTCGTCCAGCTGCTGCGCGCGTCGATCCGGCCGCCGCCGAGCGGTCCCGGCGCGCCGGCGAGATCGACGAGCCCGAGGAGGTCGGTCTCGTGCGGCCCGAGCCAGACCCGTGCGCCCTTGCACACCCGCGGGCCGCAGCGGAGGAGAGCGACGACGCGCTGCTCGTGCCCGTTCTGGGTGTAGGCGCCGACGATCACCTCGGTGTAGTCGCGGACGCCGGCGAGGCGATAACCCGTCGCTTTCGTGACGTTTGCCTCCTCGATGGCGAAGAACTGCGCCAGCGTCGTCCGGGCGCCGTCGGCGCGCGCGAGCGCCGGCGCACACAGGAGGGCCACCAGGACGGGGATCGATACGAGCCGCACCCCTCGAGTAACGCACGAGTCCGGCGGGCGATCCGGCGCTATCCTCACGTGATGGACTTCGTGTTCATGCTCACCCGGGCGGACCAGACGGTGGCAGACGCGCTCGAGGTCCTCGACGACATCCGCTCCGTCGGCCTCACGCACATCGGGTTCAAGGACGTCGGGCTGCCGCCGCCCGAGCTCGCGCGGGTCGCGCGCCGCGTCAAGGAGATGGGCGCGACGAGCTACATGGAGGTCGTGAGCACGACGCCCGAGGCCTGCCTCGCCTCGGCCCGCGTCGCGCGCGAGATCGGGATCGATCGCCTGCTCGGCGGGACGCAGGTCGACGAGGTGCTCGCGATCCTCGACGGCAGCCCCACGCGGTACCTCCCGTTCCCGGGCAGGCCGTTCGATCACCCGACGAAGCTCGCCGGCGCGCCGGCGGACGTCGAGCGTGACTGCCGGCGCGCGGTCGAGCGCGGCTGCGCCGGCGTCGACCTGCTCGCGTACCGGGCGACGGAAGCCGATCCGATCGAGCTGGTGAAGGCGGCGCGCCGCGCCACCGACGGCGTCCTGCTCGTCGCCGGCGGCATCGGTCGACCGGAGCAGGTGCGCGCGCTCGCGGGCTGCGGCGTCGACGCGTTCACGGTCGGGTCGGCCGCCTTCGACGGCACGTTCGCGCCGGTGATGGGATCGCTTCGATCGCAACTGCGGGCCGTGCTCGATGCGTGCCGCTAGCCGGCCGTCCGCTCCGGCGGGCGACCCCATCGAGCTCCTGCTCGAGGGGCGTTATCCCGATCCCGAGAGCGGGGCGTTGCTCGCGGCCGAGACGCGGTCCCTGGCGATCGAGGACAGCCTCGACGGCGCCGAGGTCGAGCTCGTGCGCGGGCTCGGGCTCGGTCCCCGACTCCTCGTCCTCGCCGACGTCGACACCCATGCGGCGCTGGGGGCGCGCGTCGCGCGGGCGCTCGGGTCGCGCTTCGCGGTGCAGTCGATCGTCCTCGACCGCCGGCCGCAGTGCGACGTCGACACCGTGACGCGCGTCGAGGCCGCGGCCGATGCGGCGACCGACGCCGTCGTCGCCGTCGGCTCGGGCACGATCAACGACATCGCCAAGCTCGTCGCGTTCCGCCGGCGCCTCCCGCAGGTCGTGTTCGCGACCGCGCCGTCGATGAACGGCTACACGTCGGTGAGCTCGTCGGTGCTCGACGGCGGCGTCAAGCGGTCGGTGCGCACGTCGACGCCGCTCGGCGTGTTCTTCGATCTGCGGGTCCAGGCCGCCGCCCCGGCGCGCCTCATCCGCGCCGGGGTCGGTGACAGCGCGTGCCGCTCGACGGCCCAGGCCGACTGGCTGCTCTCGCACCTCCTCTTCGGCCGGCCGTATCGCGAGGCGCCGTTCGCGCTGCTCGCCGGCGACGAGGAGGCGCTCCTCGCCGAGCCGCGCGCGCTGGTGAGCGGCGACGTGGGCGCGCTCCGCCACCTCGTGCGCACGCTCGTGCTCTCGGGGTTCGGCATGACCCTGTGCGGCGGCAGCTATCCCGCGAGCCAGGGCGAGCACCTGCTCGCGCACTACGTCGAGATGATGCGGCCGCACGACGCCGACGGCCCGCTGCACGGGGAGGAGATCGGCGTGTGCACGCTGCTCATGGCGGCGCTGCAGGACGACGTGCTCGCCGCCGATGGCCCGCCGCGGCTGCGCGCGAGCCCCGTGACG
>JAIOII010001513.1 GCA_019912685.1 Kofleriaceae bacterium | reverse complement strand
TCGTCAAGGTGCGGGCCCGCGGCGGCGCCGCCGAGGTGACGCAGGAGGTCGTCGGCGAGACGCCGCCCGAGCGTCACGTCGCGCTCGAGCGCGGCGTGCCGTTCGAGATCCACGCGCTCGGCGGCCTCAACGTCGGCCTGTTCACCGACATGCGCGAGCACCGCGTGACGCTCGCCCGCCACGCGCCCGGGCGCACCGTGCTCAACCTCTTCTCGTACACCGGCGCGCTCTCGCTCGCCTGCGCGCGCGCCGGCGCCGCGAGCGTGACCAGCGTCGACACGTCGGAGGGCGTGCAGGCGTGGGCGCGCGGCAACTTCGCGCGCTCGGAGCTCACCGACCCCGCGCGCTGGCGCTTCGAGGCCGGCGACGCGGTCCGCTTCCTCGCGCGCGCTGCCAGGACGCGCGAGCGCTACGACCTGGTGCTGATCGATCCGCCGACCTTCTCGACGGCGCGCGGCAAGCCGTGGACGCTCGAGCGCGACTACCCCGAGCTGATCGCGCAGGCGGCCGCCGTCATCCCCGACGGCGGGCTCCTCTGGCTCGCCGCCAACACCCACGAGCTCGGCTCGCTGGTGCGGCTGGCGCAGCGCGGCCTGCGCGGGCGCGGCGCGATCGTCGATCAGGGCGGCCTGCCCCCGGACTACCCGACCCTCGCCGCGCAGCCGCGCGACCGCTACCTCCAGGTCATCTCGCTGCGGCTCTGACCGCCGGCGGCGCCGTCCGACGACGGGGTCGCCACCATGGTGTCGGCGGTCGCGCCGTGGGACGGCGACTCGCTGTAGAGCGCCTCGAGGATCCGCGCCGACCGCGCCGCCACGATCGGCCGCAGGTGCGCGAAGGCGCCGGCGTCGCGCGCCGCGCGCAGGAGCGGACACCGATCGAGCCAGTGCAGATCGAAGAAGCCGTGGCGGATCGCGTGCTCGAGCGCCGTGACGCACGCCTCCACGTCGCCGAGCCCGCCGGCGGCCTCGGCGACGAGCTGACCGACCATGCTGGCGCGTCGCTCGCTCGCCTGCTCAGGATCGGCGGCGAGCGCGAGGAGCGCGTCGCGCTGACCGACCCAGTCGCCTCCGTACGCGGCGGCGATGCGGCCGAGGAACTCCATCGGCAGCCCGCTCTCGGCCGACGCCGACGAGCCCTCGACGGTGCCCGGCGTCACGCCCGGGCGCGGCGCCTCACCGCTCAGGATCGCGCGCGCGAACGCGTGATCGCCGCGCCACGACGCGAAGCGCGCGGCCCACGCCGTGCTCGACAGCCGGCTGTGGCCGATGAGCTCGCGCGCGATGTGATCGAAGCGCTCCCAGTCGCCCTCGAGCGCGTACGCGCGCGCGATCTCCCAGTGGACCAGCTCGAGGCCCGGATCGAGGGCGAGCGCCGTCTCGACGCGGGCGATGCCCTCCTCGAGGTGCGCGGCCTCGAGCAGGATGCGGCCGAGCCACTCGTGCGCCTCGGCGGTGTGCGGCGCCCGCGCGATCGCGCGCCGCAGGTGCTGCGCGGCGGTGGCGGCGTCGCCGCGGTGGAGCGCCACCTGTCCGGCGGCGATGAGGGTCTCGGCGCGCTCCGGGCAGCGCGCGAGGGCCTCGCGCGTCGCCTCCTCGGCGGCGCGCAGCGAGAGCTGGTCGGCGCGGTCGTAGAACACCTTGCGGGCCATCGCCATGGCGCGCGCCGAGACGACGCGGCCGTCCTCGGGGGCGAGCTCGATCGCGCGATCGAACAGCGCGACCGCCTCGGTCACCGGCTTCGAGCCCATGCGGCGCGCCTTCATGCGCGCGCGCAGGTAGAGCT
>JAIOII010001512.1 GCA_019912685.1 Kofleriaceae bacterium | reverse complement strand
AATGGAAGGCGGCGCGGAACTCGGCGGCCAGCGGCCCGTCGGGGGCCGGCGCGAGCGACACGGCGATCACCCGGTGCCCGCGCCGCACCTGCGACGCGGCGAGGTCGAGCGCGACGCGCTCCTGGCCACCGACCCCGAACGAGGAGAGGACGTGAACGATGACCACGTGCGGATGTTACTCGACGGCGACGCGGATCGCCTGCGCGAGGCGGCTGAACGCGGCGACGAGCCGCTCCGCCGTCTCGTCGCCGGCCTTCGCGCGCATGCGCCACAGCGGCAACTGCGCTTCACGGATCCGCCAGGCCGCGTTCTGCGCGTCCCAGAGGTCGACCTGCGACCTCATGGTCACCGCGATCTCGGCCATGCGCGCGAGCCGCTCGACGGGATCCGGGTCCTCGGGCGAGGCGGCGATGTGCGCGATCATGCGGTGGAGCGCGAGGCCGGCGGCGTACGCGATCGCCGGGCGGTCGAGATCGACGTTCACCTGGCGGGCCTCGGCCATGGTCGCGCGCACCTCGTCGAAGCTCGGCACCGGCTTCTCGAGGGCGGAGAGGATCCGGCGGCGCAGCACCTGGCGTCCGGCGGTCGCGAACTGGCCGGGCACGGGGAGGTCGTTGCGCACGAGGTAGCGCATGAGCGGCGCGTGCTCGTCGTAGAGGCCGCGGTAGACCGCGTCGGCGTCGCGCAGCTCGCGGGCGAGGATGCGATCGAGCACCTCGCTCCGCTCGCGCGCGAACAGCGAGCCGAGCGAGAAGGTCGCGCCGGCGAACGCGCGATCGAGCACGCGCTGGGTGGCCAGGAGGTCGGCGCCGAGGAAGACCTCGTCGAGCTCGTCGAGCTCGCGCTCCCACGCGCCCGCGTCGGTCCAGGCCTTCACGCCGCCGACGAGGTGGTGCTCCCCGGCGTGCACGACCGCGAAGGCGACCTCGGTGGTCTCGCCCGTGACGTCCGAGGCGGCGAGCGCGACCCCGGCGAGGAGCCGCGCCTTGCCGGTGCGCCGGCGGCGCACGTCGTGTGGCGCGACGCGGTAGCAGTAGACGGCCTCGGGCGTCACCTCGCCGTCGTGGAGCACGTGCGTCGTCGCCCAGTGCGCGACGACCTTGGGCAGATCGACGCGCGCCGTCACCACGCGCTCGCGCCAGACCTGGCGCCCGTCGCCCGCCGAAGCGACGTTCGAGCGCGCGCCCGCGAGCCGGTCGACGAACTGCGCCTCGACGCCGTCGCCGCACAGCTCGCACACGCGCGCGGCGTACTGGAGGATCTGCACGGTCTCGATGCCGCTCAGGTCGTCGAAGAACCAGCCGCAGCTCGTGTACATGAGCATCGCGTGGCGCGCGAGCTCCATCAGCTCGAGCGCCCGCACGCGCTCCGCGCCGGTGAGCGCGCGGCCGGTGTGGCGCGCGAGGAAGTCGTCGGTGGTGGCGCGATCGAGGAGGACGCCGATGTAGTCGTCGCGCGCCGCCCAGGGATCGACGAACAGCCCGGCGCTGGCGCGCTCGAGCACGTCGGCGGCGCGGTCGCGCAGCCAGTCGAGCGCGTCGCGCAGCGGCCGCCGCCACTTCTGGTTCCACGTGCCGTTGCCGGCGCCGCCGCTACAGCCGCAGTCCTCGCGCCAGCGGTCGATGCCGTGCGCGCAGCTCCACGCGGTCTCGTCGCGGATCTCGACCTCCCACGTCGCCGGGTGGCGGGCGCGGAACTCCTCGTACACCGTGAGCCGTGTGTCGCGGTGATCGCCGCGCTCGATCGACGTCAGCGCCCACGCCAGCGCCATGTCGCCGTAGCGGTGGTGGTGACCGTAGGTCTCGCCGTCGGTCGCGATGTGCGAGAGCCCGGTGCGCGCCTGCGCGAGGCGCCCGGCGAGGAGCGCGCCGTCGTTCAGGAGCTTCTCGAACGCGACGTGGCGCGAGAGCTCGCCGTCGTAGAAGAACAGATCGATCCGGCGCCCCGACGGCAGGTTGCAGCGATAGACGCGGCTCGGGTCCGCCGCCGCCACGTCCTGCCACGGGCCGCCGGGCGCGCGCACGCGCGCCGCCTGGTAAGGCGCGAGCACGGTGAATGCGATGCCCTCGGCGGCGAGGCACTCGAGCGACTCGACCGACACCGCGGTCTCGGGCAGCCACATCCCGAGCGGCTCGCGCCCGAACCGGTGCACGAAGTCGCGCTTGCCCCAGCGCACCTGCGTGAGCTGATCGCGCCGCGTCGCGAGCGGCATGATGATGTGGTTGTAGGCCTGCGCCATCGCCGCGCCGTGGCCGCCGAAGCGGGCGCGGCTGGCGACGTCGGCGCGCACGACCGCCTCGTGGACGTCGGGCGCCTCGCGTGCGAGCCACGTGAGCAGCGTCGGCCCGAAGTTGAAGCTCATGCGCGCGTAGTTGTCGATGATGCCGAGGATGTGGCCGCCGCCGTCGACGATGCGCGCGCTCGCGTTGGGTCGGTAGCACTCGGCGGTGATGCGCTGGTTCCAGTCGGGGTAGGGCGCCGCGCTCGGCTGCGGCTCGATCGCGTCGAGCCACGGGTTCTCGCGCGGCGGCTGGTAGAAGTGGCCGTGCACGCACACCCAGCGCGGGCTGGACTTCGACGGGGGCGTCACGGCTCGGCCACCAGGTACACGCAGCCGAGCGGCGGCAAGGTCAGCGCGATCGACGCCGGCCGGCCGTGCCAGGGCTCGCCGCTCGCGACGACGCCGCCGAGGTTGCCGACGCCCGAGCCGCCGTAGACCTCGGCGTCCGAGTCGAGGACCTCGCGCCACGCGCCGGCGCGCGGGACGCCGACCTTGTAGTCGTGGCGCGGCACCGGCGTGAAGTTGCACGCGACGATCACGGGCGCGTCGTCGCCGTCGCCGTGGCGCAGGTACACGAGCGTCGAGTTGTCGCGATCGTCGGCGACGAGCCACTCGAGCGCGCCCGGCTTGCAGTCGCGGCGATGGAGCGCGGGGTAGCGGCGGTAGATCGCGTTCAGGTCGCGCACCCACGCCAGCACGCCGCCGCGCAGCGCGCCGTCGAGGCCGCCCCAGTCGAGGACGTCGTCGTGGTTCCACTCGCGCGTCGTCGCCAGCTCGCCGCCCATGAAGAGGAGCTTCTTGCCCGGCAGCGACCACTGGTAGCCGTAGAGGAGGCGCAGGTTCGCGTGGCGCTGCCAGTCGTCGCCCGGCAGCTTGGAGACGAGGGCGCCCTTGCCGTGAACGACCTCGTCGTGCGAGAGCGGCAGGACGAAGTTCTCGTGCTCGGCGTAGATCGCGCGGAACGTGAGCTGCTCGTGGTGCCAGCGCCGGTGCACCGGCTCGCGCCGGAAGTACTCGAGCGTGTCGTGCATCCAGCCCATGTCCCACTTCATGCCGAAGCCGAGGCCGCCGTGCTCGGGCGGGCGCGAGACGCCGCCCCACGCGGTCGACTCCTCGGCGATCATCTGCACGTCGGGGAACGCGCCGTAGACCGCGGTGTTGAGCTGCTGGAGGAAGCGGATCGCGTCGCGGTCGTGGTTCGAGCCGTCGACGTCGGCGACCCACTCGCCGGGCTGGCGCGAGTAGTCGCGGTAGAGCATCGAGGCGACGCCGTCGACGCGCAGGCCGTCGACGTGGAAGCGCTCGAGCCAGGCGAACGCGCTCGAGATGAGGAAGCTCCGCACCTCGTGGCGCGCGAAGTTGAAGATGTTGCTCGTCCAGTCGGGGTGGAAGCCGCGGCGCGGGTCGGCGTGCTCGAAGAGGTGCGTGCCGTCGAACCAGCCGAGGCCGTGGCCGTCGGTCGGGAAGTGCGCGGGCACCCAGTCGAGGATGACGCCGAGGCCGCGCTGGTGGAGCGCGTCGACCAGCGCCATCAGGTCCTCGGGGCGGCCGTAGCGCGAGGTGGGCGCGAAGTAGCCGGTGACCTGGTAGCCCCACGATCCGTAGAACGGGTGCTCCATCACCGGCATCAGCTCGACGTGCGTGAAGCCGAGGCGGCCGGCGTGCTCGGCGAGGCGCTGGCCGAGCTCGCGGTAGTCGAGGGCGCGGCCGTGGCCGCCGTGCTCGCGCATCCACGAGCCGAGGTGGACCTCGTAGATCGACCACGGGGCGTCGAGGCGCGCGCGCTCGTGGCGCGACGTCATCCAGGCGTCGTCGCCCCACGCGTGCGCGCCGTTCCAGATGATCGACGCGGTCGCCGGCGGGACCTCGGCGAACGCGGCGAACGGATCGGCCTTCTCGAGCCGCTGCCCGTCGCGCGCGGTGATGCGGTACTTGTAGCGATGGTCGGCGGCGGCGCGGGGGGCGTGCCCTTCCCAGATGCCCGAGTGGCCGCGCGCCGCGAGCGGCGTGCCGCCGAGCCAGCCGTTCCAGTCGCCGGCGACCTCGACAGCGGTGGCGTTCGGCGCCCACACCGCGAAGTCGACACCACCGCGCGGGCTCACGTGCGCGCCGAGCTTCTGGTGCAGGTGGTAGTGCGTCCCCTCGTTGAAGAGGTGGAGATCGTCGTCGGTGAGACGGCTCACGTGGGGGCCAGCGTACTACGATGCGCCCGTGTCCGCCGCCCATGCCCGCACCCGCTTCGACACCGCCACCCGCACGCATCTCGCGGCGCCGCTCGCCGACGGCGTGACCATCCGTCACGTCGGTGAGGCGGAGTGGCACGGCGCGGTGGATCCGATGTGGGCGGGGACGCTCGATCGGCCCGGGCTCGAGCTCGGCCCGCTGTTCGCGCCCGACCAGACGGCGGCGGTTCGCGATCTCGACGCGATCGTCGGTGATCGCCTGCAGCACCGGATGCTCTTCGAGGCCGACGGCGCGCCGGTCGGAGGCTACTGGGGGCAGCAGGAGTCCTTCGGTCGCTACTACATGACCGTGAGCGTGTTCCATCCGGCGTGGCGCGGCCGCGGGCTCTATCGCGCGTTGCTCGCGCGCGTGACGGCGGCGGCGGCGGACGCCGGCTTCCGCGAGATGTACAGCCGGCACCGCGCCGACAACAACGCGATCCTCGTGCCCAAGCTGCGCGCGGGCTGGCTCATCGCCGCGTTCGAGGTGGCGCCGCGCTGGGGCCTCACCGTGCACCTGCGCAAGTACCTCGTCGACGGCCTCACGCTCGTCCACGAGCACCGCGTCGACGGCGCCCGCGTCGCCGAGCTGCGCGCCCGCGGCCTGAAGCTATGACGGCAGCGAGCTGGCCGCGGCCGCGAGCAACGCGAGCTCGGCGGTCTCGATGATGGCGCCGTAGGCGTCGCCGGTGAGGCCGCCGAGCTCGCGTTGCTCGCGGCCGCGGCCAGCTCGCTGCCGTCATAGCT
>JAIOII010000150.1 GCA_019912685.1 Kofleriaceae bacterium | reverse complement strand
GTCGACCGCCGAGCCCGCGACCGTCGCGAAGCAGATGAAGCCGGAGCGTCCGCTCAAGAGCCGCGGCCGCCCGCTCACGCTCGGCGAGCGCAAGTCGCTGGCGCGCAGCGGCCGCCGCGATCTCCTGATGCACCTGCTCCGGGATCCGCATCCTGACGTCGTCCGGATCCTCCTGGACAACCCGCGGTTGACAGAGCGCGACGCCGTCGCGCTCGCGGCGGCCCGACCAGCGGTCCCCGAGGCGCTCGTCGCGGTCGCCGATCACCGGCGCTGGTCGACGCGTCACATGGTGCGGCGCGCGCTCGCCCTCAACCCGCACACGCCGGTGCACGTCGCGATGCGGCTCGCGACCACCCTCGGTGCCGCCGACTGGCGCGAGATCGCCGGCGACCTGCACCTCGCCGAGCCGCTACGCGCCCACGTCACCGACCTCCTGCGCGCCGGCGCGTCTCGCCCGGCATGAGCTGGCAACCCCGGAGATCTCGATTGCGACGGGGGTCGCGGTCGGCGAGGCTCGCCCCATGAGCGCGCGGCCCCTGGCGACGGTGATCGTGGTGGTGCTGGCCCTGACGGCCTGCGGCGGTGGTGCCGACGATCCGTTACCCACCGACGCGCCCCTCGTCGACACGCCGGAGCTCGACGCACCCACCGATGCGCCGACGGATGCCCCCGAGGCGGATGCCACGCCCGACGCGATCGACGCGACCACCGATGCCTCCACGGCCGATGGCAGCCCGATCGCCTGCAACCCGCTCCTCCCGGTCGGCCAGCAAGGCTGCATCCCCGGGCAGAAGTGCACGTGGATCCGCGTGCAGGACACACCCGAACCGCTCGGTCGCCTGGGCTGCGTGCCCGACGGCAGCGTCGCGCTCGGCGGCGCGTGCACGCAGGGGGCGTCCGGCAACACGACCGGCTATGACGACTGCGCGGCGGGCGGCATCTGCATCGGCGGCACGTGCATGGACGTCTGCGGGTTCGACGGAAGCCCGGAGGCCGCGTGCGGCCCGGATGATCACTGCGTGCGGTACGGGCAGCTCTTCGCCAACGGCGAGGACGACCCGATCGCCGGCGCTTGCACACCCCGGTGCGATCCGATCACGCAGCTCCAGTCGAACGGCGCGAGCTGCGGCGCCAACCGCGGCTGTTACCTGCTCACGACGCAGACCGACACCGTCGCCATCTGCGCCGGCGCGGGTACGACGATCGTGCGCCAGGAGATCGTCGGCGCGGTCTACGCGAACTCGTGCGTCCCCGGCGCGCAGCCGCGGCGTCGCGATTCCTCGTCGACGGTCATGGAGTGCGGCGGCCTGTGCCGCCCCGCCGACGTCACGTCGACGACCAACATGACGAGCGAGGGCGGCGTCGCGCCCGACTCGTGCCAGCAGCGCTGGGGCCGCCCCTCGCCCGGCGATCCCGACGGCGAGAGCTGCCGCTACTGGTGGGCGCGCGAGCCGTTCGACACGCTCTCACCGTACAGCAACACGGTCGGCTGGTGCTTCCGCCACGGCGCGCACCTCTACGACTCCGACCTGAACGGCACCCTCGACCTCGCGTTCCCGCGCTGCGTGAGCTTGACGACCGGCGACGTCGAGCCGCCCGTCATGAACCCGCCGGGCAACGACGCGCTCCACTTCTGGTGCATCGCCACGCCGCAGATGCTCGCGCGCGTGGCGCAGAGCATCGGTCGCGAGCCGGCGATGCGGGAACCGCGGCACGATACGCTCGCGCCGCCGTGGTGATCAGGCTTCCTTCTTGGCCTTCTTGCGGGACACCACCTCGGCGTCCTCGATGTCGTCGTCGTCGCCGGCCGAGAGCTCCTTGGCGCTCTTGCCCTCGACCTGCTTCTTCTTGCTGACCTCGATCTCGTCGTCGCCCGACGCGGCCCGCTTGAAGTTCTTGATCGCGGACCCGAGGCCCTGGCCGATCTGCGGCAGCTTGCTCGCGCCGAAGATCACCATGACGATGAGGAGGATGATGAGTAGCTCGCCCATGCCGGGCATCGGAGTCTCCTGACCGAGGCCTGGCCTCGCGAAATCCTGGGCAGCCTAGCAGCTTGCGGCCGCCGGCGACAAGGGTTTGCATTTCCTGGGGTTGCGGCGCGGTCAACAAAGTTGGTGACAGGGCGTCGCACCGCCTATCTTCGAGCGTATGCGCCGGGTGCTCGCCTCGTTCGTCTTCGCCCTCCTGCCCGCCACCGTGGCGGCCGAGACCCCCGAGCCCGCTCCGCGACCCGCCGGCGCCCAGGATGAGCGGGCCACACCCGCCCCCGTCGTACGGGCGCCGCTGCCGGATCGGCTCGACGGACGCGCGGCCGTCCGCGGCTGCCCGGTCGACAGCGAGTGCCAGCGCTGGCAGGACGAGCTGCGCGAGTTCGAGATCGAGGCGTTCTCCCCGGAGGCCGGGCCGTGGCGCGACGGCGAGACGCGGCGGCCGAGCGCGCCGGCGCGCGGCGTGAAGCCGACCGACCTGCGCCCGGACCTGCCGTGGCTCGCCGACCTCGAGCTGCCGGACCTGCCGGTCGTCTGGGACTCGCGCGTGATCGACTACCTCGTCTTCTACAAGGAGGACCCGCGCGGGCGGCGCATCATGCGCGGCTGGCTCGAGCGGCAGGGTCGCTATCGCGACATGATCGTGAAGGCGCTGCGCCGGGCGAAGCTGCCCGAGGACCTGCTCTACGTGTGCATGATCGAGTCGAGCTACGACGCGAGCACGTACTCGCGCGTGGGGGCGAGCGGGCTGTGGCAGTTCATGCCGGCGGGCGGCCGGATCTACGGCCTCGCGATCGACCGCTGGGTCGACGAGCGCAACGAGCCGATCGCGTCGACGGAGGCGGTGCTCGATTACTGGGCGGACCTGCACCAGCGCTTCGGCGACTGGCACCTCGCGATGGCGGCGTACAACGCCGGGTACGGCGCGGTCCTGAAGGGCATCGCGCGCTTCAACACGAACGACTTCTGGGCGCTCCTCGACTACGAGAACGCGCTGCCCTGGGAGTCGTCGATCTACGTGCCCAAGGCGCTCGCGGCGGCGATCGTCGGGCGCAACCGCGCGGTGTTCGGGTTCGACGACATCAAGGACGCGCCCGCCGAGGCGTGGGACGACGTGACGGTGCCCAAGTCGATCACGCTCGCGACGATCGCGACCGCGGCGGGCACGAGCCTCGACGAGATCAAGCGGCTCAATCCCCACCTGCGGCGCGGCCGCACGCCGCCCGGGCGTTCGTTCGTGGTGCGCGTCCCCAGGGGCGGCGGCGAGCGGTTCGCGGCGCGGCTCGGCGAGCTGCGCGGCGACTGGGAGAAGTTCGACACGTACGTCGTCGGCTACGGCGAGCGCTTCGAGGACGTGGCGACGCAGTTCGGGATCTCGCGCAGCAAGCTGAAGGAGCTGAACGAGGTCGAGCACGAGTCGGAGGTCACCGGCGGGACCATCCTCGTCGTGCCGCGGGTGAGCGAGGCGGACCGCCGGGCGAACCTCGAGAAGGCGAAGGACGAGCTCTACGGCTCGGGCGTCGATCACAAGCCGGGCGAGGCGCTCATCGTGCCGGTCCCGGACAAGGACGCGCACGAGGAGGGCAAGCGGCGCGTCTTCTACCGCGTCGTGTTCGGCGACTCGCTCACCGGCGTGGCGCGGGCGATGGGCGTGAAGGTCGCCACGCTCGCGAAATGGAACGGGCTCGCGTCCGACGCCAAGCTGCACCCGCGCATGGTGCTGCAGGCGTGGGTCGCCGACGACTGGCGCGAGGCCAAGGCCAACGTGCGGCTCCTCGACGAGACGCGCATCCTCGTGGTCACCCGCGGCAGCAAGGAGCACCTCGAGCTGTCCGAGGCGCGCACCGGCCGCGAGCGCGTCGAGTACACGGCGAAGAAGCGCGAGAGCTTCGAGCAGATCGGCAAGAAGTTCGGCCTCGGCAAGCGCGACGTGGCGCGCATCAACAAGAAGTCGCCCGACACGGTCGTCGAGCCGGGCGAGACCATCGTCGTCTACAAGGTCGTCGATCACACGCGCAGCGATCGCGCCGAGAAGCAGTGGAAGCAGCTGCCGAAGGCGGAGCGGAAGAAGGCGGGCGCGACGAAGAAGCCCGAGACCAAGGCGGACGCCAAGCCCAAGGCCGAGAAGGACGACGGCAAGAAGGCGGAGGCCAGCAAGGCCGAGGCGCCGCCGGTGGAAGAAGCCGACGCCGACGTCGGCCCGGTCACGACGCCGGAGTGACGGGCGCGCCTCAGCGCACCGTGGTCAGTGGCGCGCGCGGGGGGTGCCGAAGGTGGCCTTCGCGGTGTGCGTCTGGCCTTCGCGCATGTAGATGATCGCCGCCTCCTGGCCCGGGGCCGCCTCGCCGAGGACGAGCATCAGGTCCTGCACGTTGCGCACCTCGGTGACGCCGATCTTGATGATGCGATCGCCGGCCTTGAGGCCCGCCTTGTGCGCCGCGCCGCCGGGGACGACATCGGAGAGGAGGACGCCGGCGACGTTGCTGGTGTCGCCGTACGCCGGGATCGTGCCGAGCGAGGCGCCGCGCAGCGGGATGTCGCCCATCTTCGGCGGCGGCGGCACCTTCTTGTAGGTGAGCTTGGGCGCGGCCGACAGCGCGAGCGCGGTGTCCGCGACCAGGCCGGCGACGCGCGCCATGCCGGCGGCGTTCACCGTCGGCGCGTCGTCGGTCACGCGGTGGTACTGGAGGTGGCCGCCGGTGAAGAAGTGCACGACCGGCGAGCCGCCCATGTAGAACGCCATGTGGTCGCTCGGGCCGTAGCCGGAGCCGGCGAGGTGACAGCCGATGCGCCACTTCGCGCACAGCGGCTCGACGACGGACGCCCACTCCACCGCCGACTCGGCGCCGAGCACCTGCACCGTGTTGTCGCGGAGGCGGCCGACCATGTCCATGTTGAGCATCGCGAGCGCCGCGCCCTTGTAGGGCGCGTTGGCGACGAAGTGGTTCGAGCCGAGGAGGCCCATCTCCTCGGCGGAGAAGGCGACGAAGTAGACGTCGCGCGCGAGCTCGCCCCTCCGCGCGCGGATCATGCGCGCCGCCTCGACCAGCGCCGCGATGCCCGACGCGTTGTCGTCGGCGCCGTTGTGGACGCCGTGCTCGGCGTCGAGCGCGCCGGTGCCGTGCCCGCCCATGCCGAGGTGATCGAGGTGCGCGCCGATCACCAGCACGCCGTCTGACCTCGCCGCCGCGGCGGCGCGGATCACGCCCACCACGTTCTCCGTCCTCGTCTTCACCGGCGTCAGCTCGACCTCGAGCGCCACGTCGTGCGTGCCCTTCGTCAGCGGCTCGCCGACGGCGCGCGTGGTCACCAGGATGGGCAGGCCGGCGTCGGCGCCCTCGCGCGGCCGCAGGGTCGGCAACGGCGACTCCTTCGCGTCGTCCTCGGGCAGGTCGACGACGATCATCCCGACCGCGCCCTGCTTGCGCGCCACGCCGGCCTTGTAGTTGAGGTCGGAGAGCTGCATCCGGCGTGCCCCCGCGCTCCTGGGCGCGTGGCGGCGCACGACGACGATCTTGCCGCGCACCTTCTTGCCCTTGTAGTCGTCGAGCTTGGCGGCCTTGTCGACGATGCCGTAGCCGACGTACACGGTCTTGCCGCTCGCCTTCGCGTTCTGCGACACCGGCGACGGACCGAACGTGCCGCCGTCGACCGGCTTCCCGCCGATCGTGAGCTGCGTCGCCGCGCCGCGCGCGAGCGCGGTCGTCACCTCGAACTCCTGGCGGAAGCCGCCGTCGACCATCCCGCCCTCGACCCCGGCGTCGCGCAGCTCGGCCTCGACCCACTTCACCGACTCGGCGAGGCCTTGCGTGCCGACGCCGCGGCCCTCGCGCTCGTCGGCGGCGAGGAAGTCGACGGCGCGGCGCATGCGATCGGCGGCGCCGACGTGCGCCGCCCGCGGCTCGTGCTCGACCCAGTCGGCGACGAAGACGTTGGTGTCGCTGTTGTGCTGGCCCGGCGCCGGCGGCGGCGAGCCGCGGTTCGACGAGAACGCGAGGCGCTTGCCGTCCGGCGAGAACATCGGGAAGCCGTCGAAGCCCGGCGAGTACGTGATGCGCTCGAGGTCGGTGCCGTCGGTATCGATCGCCCAGATGTCGAACTCGCGGCCCTTGGGGTCGCCGTGGTTCGACGAGAACAGGACGCGCGTGCCCGACGGGTGGAAGTACGGCGCGAACGACGCCGCGTCGAGGTACGTCACCTGCCGCGCGTCGGAGCCGTCGGCGTCGGCGACCCAGATCTCGAGCTTCGACGGCCGGACGAGCTTCTCCTTCAGGAGCGCCTGGTAGTCGGCGAGCGCGTCGCCGGTCGGGCGCGACGCGCGCCACACGATCTTCGAGCAGTCCTGGCTGAAGAACGCGCCGCCGTCGTAGCCCGGCGCGCTGGTCAGGCGGACGACGTTGCCGCCGTCCTTGTCCATCTTGTAGAGCTCGAGGTCGCCGTCCTTGTCGGACGTGAAGATGACCGAGCCGTCCTTGGCGCACACCGTCGCCTCGGCGTCGTAGAAGCCGTCGACGCCGAAGAGCTTGGTCGGGTTGGAGCCGTCGGCCGACGCCTTGTAGATGTCGAAGTCATAGAGCGCCCACACGTAGCCCTTGCTGCGGTCGGGCGGGGGCGGGCACGCGGCGTCCTTCTCGTGCGTCGAGGCGTAGAGGATCTCCTGGTCGCCCGGGAAGAAATACGAGCACGTCGTGCGGCCCTTGCCGGTCGAGACCAGCTTGGCGTCGCCGGCCTTCGCCGCGTCCATCACCATGATCTGATCGCAGGGGATGCCCTCGCGCGTCGTCTGGAAGATGAGGCGGTCGCCGCCGAACGCCCAGTACGCCTCGGCGTTCTCGCCGCCGAACGTGAGCTGCGTGAGCGTGCCGAGGTGCGTCTCCTCGGGCGCGCGCAGGTCGGGCGCGGCGGGCT
>JAIOII010001511.1 GCA_019912685.1 Kofleriaceae bacterium | reverse complement strand
GCTCGAGCGCGCCGCGCGCGCGCTCGGCGTCGGCACCGCCTCCGATCTCGCCGACTACTTCCGCATCCGCACGACCGCGCGGGCGGCAGCACGCGCTCGGTGAGATCGTAGACCCGCTCGAACTGCGTCGTGCGCCGCGCGGTCGCGAGCGCGCCCGCCCAGAACAGGAGCTCGAGCGCGCGCTTGTGATCGCTCCAGCTCCACCACTGGCCGGGGCGCTTCTTCTCCGCCGCGTCCGACAGCTCGCTCGCCGCCAGCGGCCCGCGCGCGCGGATCTCGTCGAGCACCGCCTGCACGTACCGCGGCTCGCGCTTGCCGAGCGCGACGAGGCTGCCCCACGCGCCGTTCTGGAACGCCTCGGCCATGCGCCAGCGCAGGAGCGGCTGCAGCTCGACCGGCGCGAGGCACGCGGCGTGCGCCCAGTACTCGAACACGCGGCGGCGCTCGACGGCGCGCGGCAGGAGCCCGCGATCGTGCGCGCCGAGCCGCGCCCACAGCGGCAGCTCCTGCGAGCGACACAGCACGTTGACCGAGTCGATCTGCACCAGCTGGACGCGGTCGAACATCCTCGTCAGCGCGGCGTCGCCGGCGCGCGCCGGCCGCGGCCCCGCGAGCCCCTGCGCCGCGAGCGCGATCCGGCGAGCTTCGGCGACCGAGAGCTGCGTACGGCGTGCCACGCGCTCAGTATACGGGCGCCCTGTCGTACGCTCGCGCCATGGCGAATCCGATCCCGCACAACTGGGACGTCCCGCAGGTGTTCCGCGACCGCTTCGGCACGCGCGCCGGCCGGCAGCGCGTGATGAACGCGGACGGTCACCTGCTGATCATCCTGCACGACGTGCCCGATCCGGCGGAGCCCGACGTGCGCAACGGCCGGCTGTTCTGGCGCAAGCCCGACGGCACGTGGAAGGCGTCGGCGTCGGGCGCGAGCAACATCGGGCCGCTGCGCGCGCACGTCGAGGCGTTCGACGCCGCGGCCGACACGCTGGAGGACAAGGTCGACACGGCGAAGAAGGCGCAGGACTGGTTCGAGGTGCTGCGCGTGTCGGCCCCGCTCCTGCGCACGGCGCGCAACATGAGCAAGGCGCTCCAGGAGGCGCGCGAGCTGGTGAAGAACGACAAGGACCTCATCGCCGTGCGCGACGCGGCGCAGGAGGTGGAGCGTGCGTTCGAGCTCCTTCACGGTCACGCCCGCGATGGCCTCGAGTTCACCGTCGCCAAGAACGCCGAGGACAACGTCACGAGCTCGCGGCACGTGGTCGAGAGCGGCCATCGCCTCAACCTGATCGCGGCGATGTTCCTGCCGATCACGGCGCTCGGCTCGCTCCTCGGCATGAACCTCGTGCACGGCTTCGAGACGTGGGAGAAGCCGTACGCCTTCTGGGGCGTGGCGCTCGCGGCGTTCGTGCTCGGGCTCCTGGTGCGGGTGTCGCTGCCGAAGCCGCCGCCGGCCGGGTAGCGCCTCAGTTGCCGGGGACGAACGTGAGCGCGTGCGGCAGCTTGATCTCGCCGCCCGGATCGAACACGAGCTTCACGTCGACGGCCTTGCCGGCCTCGCCGGGCGGCACCTCGACCTGGAGCTCGGTGTCGCTGTCGACCGAGAGCACGTTGGCCGGCGCGTCGCCGATGTAGACCTGGATCGCGCGCGACTCCGCCATGAAGCCGCTGCCGTGGATGTGGAGCGGGACGCCGCCGGTCGCGGCGGCGCTGGTCGGCTCGATGCTGGTGACCCGGAGCGACGCGCCGGACGGCTCGCTGGCGCCGCCGCCCTTGCCGCCGCAACCGGCGGACCCGAGGGTGGCAGACATCGCGAGAGCAAGGACGAGGGAGGTGCGCATTCGGTGCCGCCGAGCATCGCGAAGCGCGCGCCCGTTCGTCGCCGGTCCCGCGCTGACGACGTCTGACCGTTCCTGTCGACTGCCGTCCTCTGCCGCCAACCTGGGTCGCGCCACCAGGCGGCGCCGGCGCGCGGGGTCACAGCTCGAGGGTGTGGTGGAGGACCGCGGAGCGCGTGCGCGGCGGGACGGCCGCGGCGGCGATGAGCTGATCGAGCGCGGCGAGGACGCAGCGGCCGCTCGAGGACGAGGCGAGGGTGCCGCCGACCTCGTAGGTGATCTTCGACGGGTCGCCGGAGAGCCAGAGCTGGAGGCTGAGGTAGCCGGGTGTGCCGTCGGCGCAGCGAGCGGCGGCGCCCGAGGTGCGGAGCTGCTCGACGACGGCTTGCAGGACGGGCATGCCGTCGGCGGTGCCGGCGCCGTTCAGCTGCACGAGCGTGCGCGAGACGCGAAGCGCCTCCTTGGTGACCGGATCGTGGCTCGGGCGCGAGCCGTACATCGCGTGGCCTTCACCCTCCGAGTGGTAGACGTCCTCTTGGAGCTTCATCGACCACTCGAAGTCGCCCTTCTCGGGCGCGGTGATCGTGACGTCGCAGATCTCGCCGCGGCACTCGACCTCGTAGCTGTAGCCGGGCGGCGCCTGCTCGAACACCTTCGCGACCAGCGGCGACAGCTTGGCCTCGGCCTCGGGCGACGGCGGCGAGCGATCGAACTTCTCCTCGAAGTCGAGCCGCGCCTCGAGCTTGGCCTCGGCCTTCGCGAGGCGCTCGCCGAG
>JAIOII010001510.1 GCA_019912685.1 Kofleriaceae bacterium | reverse complement strand
CTCCGAGAACACCACGATCGCGGCCGGCGAGCGCGAGGCGCTGCTCCGCGCCGCCCTCGACGGGACGCCGTCCGCGATCGTGGTGTTCTCGGAGCGCGGGCGCATCTCGCTGGCCAACGCCGCGGCCCGCGAGCTCTTCTTCGAGGATCGCGATCCCCAGGGCGAGAACTTCGTCGCCATGATCGGCCGCGCCCCCAACGCGCTCCGGCGCGCGCTCTCGGGCGAAGGTGACGAGCTGTTCTCGGTCGACGATGCCGCCGGCGAGCGCCAGACCTACATGCTGGGCAAGCGGCGCTTCGTGGTCGGCGGCGAATCGATGGTGCTCGTCCTGGTCAAGAACGTCTCGCGCGAGCTCCACCGCCAGGAGACCGACGCCTGGAAGCACATGATCCGCGTCTTCTGCCACGAGCTGAACAACTCCCTGGCGCCGGTGTCGAGCCTGGTCCACTCGGCGCGCATGATGGTCGACGGAAATCCTGTCGCGCCGAAGCTCGAGCGGATCTTCGAGACGATCAGCGAGCGCACCGAGCACCTGCGCGTGTTCCTCGACAGCTACGCCGAGTTCGCCCGGCTTCCGATGCCACGCTTGCAGGTCGTCGAGTGGCGACCGTTCCTGGAGCGCTTGCTGGCGCTGTGGCCGTCGGTGACGCTGGTCGGCGAGCCGCCCGCCGAACCGGCGTGGTTCGATCCGGCGCAGATCGAGCAGGTCCTCATCAACCTGCTCAAGAACGCCTCCGAATGCGGCGGCCCGCCCGACGCGGTCGAGCTATCGGTGGAGTCGCTCGGCGCGCGCGGCGTCCGCGTCACCGTCGCCGACCGCGGCCCCGGCATGAGCCGCGAGGTGATGGAGCGCGCCCTCGTGCCGTTCTTCTCGACGAAGGACCAGGGCTCCGGGCTCGGCCTGACCTTGTGCCGCGAGATCGTCGAGGCCCACGCCGGCGCGATGCGCTTCGAGAACCGCGAGGGTGGCGGCCTGGCCGTGCACGTCCGGCTCGTGCCGCGGAGCGCGCCGCCCGATGCACCCACGCCCGATCGCCTGCTCACGCTGACGCGCAGCTGACCGGACACACGTCCGATTGTCCGCGGACAGTGGAGCGATCCGCGAGCGCTTTCGCGGTGTTCGGCCGGCACATGGGGTGCACGTGGGGCGGGCCAATCGCAACGACCGAACCACGAAAGGAACTCGTCATGGACCTCCAGTCTCGTCTCATGGACTTCGCAATGAACGGCGCCGAGTGGGTGATGTGGCTGCTCATCGGCCTCTCGATCATCGGCTTCGCGATCGTCATCGAGCGCGCGATCTTCCTGTTCCGCAGCCGCGAGCAGGTCGGCGCGCTCGGTGCCGACGTCAAGCGCCTCCTCGAGCGCGGCGATCTCCCCGCCGCGCAGGCCCGCCTCGCGCGCTCGCCCTCGTTCGAGGCCCGTGTGGTCGGCGCCGGGCTGGCCCAGGCGAACGTCGGCGCGAAGGCCGTCGAGGACTCGATGACCGGCGCGATGCACCTGGCCAGGCTGCAGATGGAGAAGCGGCTCGCCTTCCTGGGCACGCTCGGCGCCAACGCGCCGTTCATCGGGTTGCTCGGGACCGTCATCGGCATCGTCCGCTCGTTCCACATGCTCGAGCAGTCCGCCGGCACGGTGAGCTCCGGTCTCATGGCGGAGGTCGGCGAAGCGCTCGTGGCCACCGCGATCGGCATCCTGGTCGCGCTGCCTGCGGTGGCCTTCTTCAACGCCTTCCAGCGCGTCATCAAGGCGCGTCTCGCACGCGCCGACGCCCTCGGCCGCGAGCTCCTCACCCAGCTCCACACCGCGTGATCCGCACCTCGCCGAAAGGAACGTGTCATGGCTGCACAGAACCTCGCCGATGACGATCTGATCACCGGCATCAACGTGACGCCGCTCGTCGACGTCACCCTCGTGCTCCTCGTGATCCTGATGGTCACGGGGACGTACATCGCGTCCAGGGCGATCCCGATGGAGCTGCCCCGCGGCGCGACGGGAGAGTCGACCCCCACCGTGCTCACCGTCTCGATCGACACGACCGGCGAGCTCTACCTCGACGCCGAGCCGATCGACGAGGCCGGACTGCGTCGCAGGATCGCGCTCGCCCGTCAGCAGGATCGCGACGCGCAGGCCGTCATCGCGGCCGACGGACGCACCTCGCACGCGCAGGTCGTTCACGTGATCGACCTGCTGCGCCAGGAGCAGGTCACCAGGTTCGCGATCAACGTGGCCCCCGAAGCCGGACGGCAGTGACATGTGGACCGACCGCTCATCCCCGACCTTCCTCCTCGTCATCGCGGCGAGCATCGTCGTGCACGTCGCGTCGCTGGCGGCGATGCCCGCCGCGGAGCGCGTGACGGTCATCGCCCAGCGCCCCACCACCGTCGCGTTCGAGACGGTGTCGCCGGCGCCGCCACCAGCACCGCCACCGCCGCC
>JAIOII010000021.1 GCA_019912685.1 Kofleriaceae bacterium | reverse complement strand
AGCGCGACGTGCCCGGCGCCGCCGAGATGGCGGAGCTGACCGAGCTCTATTACGCCGCCGCCTGGGGCGGGGTCGCGACCGACGACATGCTCGCCCGCGCCCGGGTCCTGGCCACCAGGCTCGACGAGCTCCGCGACCCTCCCGGCGCGAAGTCACGGCCAAACCCGTGACCGGGTGACACCCGACACGCCGTCGCGCTGCCATTGTGGCAGCCGAATTGCTCGTGGATCGACGGCATGTTAGCTAGGGGCTGGCGCCGCTCGCGGCACCACCCTTGCAAAGGCGTCCCCCATGCGTTTCTGGCTTGGCTTCACGTCGCTGGTGATGGTCGCGGCGGTGGCTCCGTCGACCGCCCGAGCCGAGATTCCCGCGGACTCGCTCGCGATCATCTACAAGACGCCAAAGGATGGCGTGGATCCGTCCTCGCGGGAGGTTGACGATTTCGGCATACCGGCCGACGACGTGCGGCCCCGCCAGTTCAACCGCGCGCGCTGCGCGTGCGACGAGGCCGGCGTACCGCAGAACGTGATGTTCGAGGTGACGTGGGCGAACCCGAGCATGCCGCCCGCCGAACGAAGCGGTGTGCCCCTCTACGCCTGGGTCGGCTCGGGATGCGACACCACCAACAACATCGACGAGCGGAACATGCGGTGCACGGCCCTCGACGATATCGGGGACGCGATCGCCGTCGACGACGCCGAGCGGTTGTTCGTCGGCGTCGGCGAGCTGCTCACGCCGGGCACGAGCGCCATGGGGTGCTCGGAAGGGCTCACCTCCGTCACCTATGGCCTGTACACCAGCGAGAACGCCGAGGCCGACCTTGCCCCGGCGGGGTTCGTCGAGATCGATGCGGACATGAAGGCGCCGCCGCTTCCGACCGAGGTGACGGTGCTCGCGCAGGAAGGTCAGATCGAGCTCGACTGGACCGCGATCACGAGCGAGGCCGGCGACATCGATCGGTTCTACGCCCTCTGCGCCACGGGCGCCGGCGAGCCCGCGCACGACATGCCGACGCACAACGCGGAGTACGACACGGTCGACTCGCTGTGCGGCGAGGCGCCGCTCCCGGCCGAGGTCGCGCAGGCCGTGACGCTCAAGAACGACGCCGCGCTCATGGATCGCCCGATGATCACCGAGGCGGATCTCGGGGACCTCCGCTACCTCGACAAGTTCTACGTCTGCGGCCAGGCGACGGGAGGCACCGCCTCCGAGATCACCCTGGGTGGCCTGCAGAACGGCGTCGACTACATGGTCGTCCTGGTCTCGGCCGACAAGGCGGGGAACGCGCGCGCCGTGTTCGTGCCCCGGCTCATCGCGCCGCAGCCCGTCGAGGACTTCTGGGAGGACCTGAACGAGGAGAACCCCGAGATCGAGGGCGGGCTCTGCCTCGTCGAGGCGACCTACGGCGCCGGCGGCGGCGGGATCAACGGCGCCCTGCGCGCGTGGCGCGACGAGCTGCGCCAGACCGCGATCGGGAGCTGGTTCGTCGATCGCTACTACCAGCTCGGAGCGCCGCTCGCCGCGGCCGCGCGCGAGTCCGTCGTCGCGCGGGTGGTCCTCGGCGCCGTCATGCTGCCGCTCGTCGCGATCGCGCTCGTGTGGCACGCGATCGGGCTGCCCGCGCTGCTCGCGATCGGGCTCGGGCTCGCCCTCGTGCGTCGTCGGCGGCGGAAGCTCGTCGCGGCCGCCGCGATCACGCTCGCGCCCGCGCTCGCGTCCGCGCAGAGCATGACGCCGTACTGGGACGACGAGCTCGCCGCCGAGTCCGCGGAGCAAGCCGGCCCCAGGTGGCACTTCGGCCTGCGCCTCGGGCCCTACCTGCCCGACATCGACGACAGCCGCTTCGGCGATCCGGGCCCGTACGAGCGCATGTTCGGCGACGGCAGCTGGATGCCCGCGCTCGACCTGCACCGCGTGTTCGGGACGCGCTTCGGCCAGCTCGGCGCCGGCGTCTCGTTCGGCTTCTTCACGAAGACGGCCGACGCGTACGTGCCGCAAGATCCCGATGTCATGACCCCGCCGGTGCGCGCCGAGGGCAACGAGAACACGCTGCGCATCGTCCCGATGCAGCTGACCGCGATCTGGCGCGGCACGATGTTCCACGACAACTGGGGCATCCCGCTCGTGCCGTACGCGCGCGGCGGCGCCGGCTACTACCTCTGGTGGGTGCGGCGTCCCGACGGCGATCTCGCCAAGGCATGCCCGCCGAACATGACCAACTGCGATCGCGCGATCGGCGGGTCGCTCGGCCTCGTCGGCGCCGCCGGGCTCTCGATCCGCGCCGAGGGCATCGATCCCGACTCCGCGCGCTCGATGCGCGACAGCGGGCTCGATCACGCCGGCTTCTACGCCGAGCTCGAGGTCGCGTGGGTCGACGGCTTCGGCAACGCCAAGAAGCTCTCGCTCGGCGACACGACCTGGTTCGCGGGCATAGACTTCGAGTTCTGACGAGCGCGCCGAGACAGATCCGCCTGACCGTCGAGTACGACGGGACCGGGCTCGCGGGATGGCAGCGGCAGGCGAACGCGCCCACGGTGCAGGAGCACCTCGAGACCGCGCTCGCCACGCTCCTGGATCAGCCGGCGGCCGTCACCGGCGCGTCGCGCACCGACGCCGGGGTGCATGCGCTCGGGCAGGTCGCCTGCTTCACGACCGCGCGGCCGATCCCGCTGCACGGCGTGCGGCGCGGGCTCAACAGCCTCCTGCCGCCCGCGATCGCCGTGGTGGAAGCGCGCGAGGTCCCGGCCGACTTCCACCCTCGCTTCTCGGCGACCGGCAAGCACTACCGCTACCTCCTGCTCGCGCGCCCCGATCGCTCGCCGCTCCTTGCCACGCGCGCGTGGCACCGGCCGATCCCGCTCGACGTGGGCGCGATGCGCGAGGCGGCGGCCGCCTTCCCCGGCGAGCGCGACTTCGCGGCCCTCCGTGCGGCCGGTTGCACCGCCCGCACGACGACGCGCAACATCGAGGACGTCGCCCTGTCCTCCCCGGAGCCGGGGGTCCTCTCCATCGACGTCCGGGGCAATGCGTTCCTCCGCAACATGGTCCGCATCCTGGTCGGCACCCTCGTCGATGTCGGCGAGGGTCGCCTCCGAGCCGCGCAGGTCCCCGAGATCCTTGCCAGTCGTGACCGCACCCGGGCGGGCCAGACCGCCCCTCCCCAGGGCCTCTACCTCATGTCCGTCCGGTACGCGCCGGACGTGTAAGATGCCCGGGCCACTTCGCGTTACAGGATCGGCACTTGGCCTCCGAAGCTGCCACAGCCGTCGAGCTCGATGAAGAGCAACGCCTGGTCGAGGAGGCCCAGCGCGGAAATCTCGACGCCATGCGGCCCCTCCTCGAACGTTACGCCCCGCCCCTGTACGGCACGGTGATCCTCCCGCGCCTGGGCGACGCCGCGACCGCGGAGGAGGTCCTGCGCGACACGCTCGCCACCGCGGTCGAGAAGATCAACCGCTTCACCTGGCAGGGCAAGACGATCTATCCCTGGCTGCGCCAGATCGCGATCAACAAGGTGTACGACGTGCACCGCGCGTCCAAGCGATCGCGGCGCCTGGCCGACGCCATGGCGCAGGAGCTGCCGTCGGAGACCGACCCCGACGCCAGCCCGGACGCGCAGATGATGGCCGAGGAGGAGCGGACGCTCCACCGCGCGCGCATCGACGAGGCGCTCGCCGGCCTGAACGAGCGCTATCGCACCGCGATCCAGCTGCGCCTGGTCGAGGAGCTGTCGCGCGAGGAGTGCGCGCGGCGGCTCGAGGTGACGGTCGGAACCTTCGACGTGCTGCTCCACCGCGCCGTGCGCGCGTTCCGCAAGAAGTTCGGCGACAACCCCGGCGACGAGTCATGACCCGCGACGACGACACCCCCAGCCCGATCCCCGCCCCCGACGCGGCCGCCGACGGCGCCGAGAAGGCGCGCGCGCGCGCGTTCGGTGATCTCGTCGACAAGGTCATGGCCGGCAAGGCGCCGGCCGCGGTGCCCGCGGAGGAGCGCGCGCTGCTCGAGGTGGCATCCGTGATCCGCGCCGCGACGCGACCGGTCGATCTCGGCGCGGCGAGGACGCGGAGCATCGTCGAGGCCGCGCTGGCGACGGCGATCGAGCGCAAGGGCGGTGCCCTGGGGGCAGGGACCGATCCGTCGGTGCCGCGTTTCGGCCCTGGCGGCGTCGTGCCCTTCACCCGCTCGCGCGCCCGCAGGCTGGCGCCGTGGATCGTCGCCGGCGTGACGTCGGTGGTCGCCGCCGCGGCGATCGCGCTCCTGCTCGTGCAGCCGGAGACCGGCGCTGCGACAGGCCGCGGCGAGGACG
>JAIOII010001509.1 GCA_019912685.1 Kofleriaceae bacterium | reverse complement strand
GGGTGATGACCCGCGGCGGCGCCGACCCGGCGCTCGCCAACGTCGCGATCCCGCTCGTGCGCATGGCCTTCTACCTGCTCGCGATCGTCGCGGCGATGGAGCAGATGGGATTCAACGTCGGCTCGCTGCTCGCCGGCGTCGGCGTCGCCGGCCTCGCCATCGGCCTGGCGGCGCAGGAGACCCTGGGCAGCATCTTCGCCGGATTCGTCCTGCTCTGGGACCGGCCGTTCCGGCTGGGAGACGCGGTCACCATCTCGGGCACCTACGGCACCGTCACCGAGATCGGGCTGCGCTCGACGCGACTGCGTACTCTGGAGCACCGCGAGGTGACGATCCCCAACAAGCAGGTCGTCCAGGAGCAGATCGTCAACCACACCCGCTACCCGAAAGTGCGCCTCAACGTCCCGGTCGGAGTCGCCTACGGCGCCGATCTCGACCGCGCGCGCGCCGCTCTGCTCGCCGCGGTCGCGTCCAACCCGGCGGTGGCGCTCGAGCCCGCTCCCCAGGTGGTGGTCGTCGCGCTCGGCGAATTCGCGGTCCAGGTCGAGCTGCGGGTCTGGGTCGGGGACCAGAACGCCCCGGGCGCCAGCCTCTTCCACCTGATCGAGGCCGGCAAGCGGGCGCTCGACGAGGCGGGGATCGAGTTCCCCTTGCCGTTGCGCGCGGTCCGCTTGGTCGGCTTGCCGCCGGACGCGCCGGAGCGTTGATGCCGGCGCGGGCGCGCTGCTAGACTGCGTTCTTCCGAGGTCGCATGATCGTCGAGAAGCGCCGCATCGAGGGCCACCACACGCTGCTGCGCGTGGAGGGCGTGATCAAGCTGGGAGAGAGCGCGCAGTTCCTCGCGCGCACCCTCGAGCGCATCCTCGCCGAGGACCAGGGGCACGTCTTCGTCGACCTCGAGCGCATCAACTACATCGACTCGACCGGCATCGGCGAGCTGGTCGGCTATCTCGGCCGCTTCCAGGAGCACCAGCGCCGGCTGGTCCTGCTCCACCCGTCGCGGCGCATCGTCAAGCTGCTCGAGGTCGCGCAACTCGCCCCGCTCTTCCCGACTTACGACAGCCTCGAGGCGGCCCTCGCCACCGAGCTCGCCCGAGCCGAGCCGTCCGCGCCGAGATGACCGGCGCCGACCGCCCCCGTGTCGCGCTGCTCACCGGCGGCTCGACCCCCGAGCGCGACATCGCGCTCGCCGGTGCCACCCAGGTGGCGCCCGCGCTGCGCGCGCTCGACTGGCGCTGCGAGCCGGCCGCGGTCGACGGCTTCGAGGACGCGAAGCTCGCCGCGATCGCGGAGTACCGCTCGCAGGTCGCAACGTTCGGCGGCATGGATCGGCTGGCCGCGTTCGTGCGCCGCGGTCACGCCGCGACCGGCGGGGAGCCGATCTGGCGCGCCTGAGGGGCGTCCGCGCGCCGCGCCGAGGCACGCGGATTGCTCCTCGTTGCGAACATGACGCAACTGCCCGACGAAGCGACGATCACGAGAGCTCCATCGCTCCCGCCGCTCACCGAGGCGCGGCCGCACGGCCGTCCGACGATGCGCCGGGTGGTGTACGGCGGCCTCCTCGCCGCGGTGCCCGCCGGCGTGGGCCTCGGCATCGCGGCGGCCACGGATTCGCGGCGCGGTGGTATCGCCGCGGGCGCGACCGCGCTCGTCGCGATGGTGGCCGCCCGGTGGCAACTGCAGCGCTGGTTCACGGAGCAGCCGCGCTACCTCGTCGAGAGCACGATCGGCGACGTCGAGATCCGCTCGTACACGCCGCGCGTGGTCGCGCGCACCGAGGTCGCGAGCAAGGACTTCGACGAGGCGCTCGATCGCGGGTTCCGCCGGCTGTTCGACTACATCGGCGGCGACAACCACAAGAACGAGAAGATCGCGATGACCGTGCCGGTGACCGTCGTGCGGAGCATCGACGGCTACACGGTCTCGTTCGTCATGCCGTCCGATCATCCGCTCTCGTCGCTGCCCCGGCCGCGCGACATCCGCATCGCGCTCGCGTCCTTGCCGGCGCAGCGCCTGGCCGCGCTGTGCTTCCGCGGCCGCTACACCGGCGCGCTGGTGACGCGAAAGGGCGCGGAGATGGTGCGCCAGGTGCTCGAGGGCGGCCTCGACACGACGGGCGAGCCGGTGTTCGCGGCCTACGATCCGCCGACGACGCTCGGGCTCCTGCGCCGCAACGAGGTCTGGATGGAGCTGGCGTGAGGCCTGACCGAGCCTCCTGCGTGCGGTCATGACACGTGTGGCGCCGGCGCGCGTGCGGCGCGGAACACCTCGAGCTCGCGGTTGATGGCGTCGAGGTCGGCGGCGGTGGCCATCTCGCGCAGCCGGTCGGCGGCGAGGGTGCGCTCCTCCTCGGCCACGTGCGCGCGCAGGCGGTCGCGGGTCTCGCGGACGAGCG
>JAIOII010001508.1 GCA_019912685.1 Kofleriaceae bacterium | reverse complement strand
CGCTCGGCGTGCCGTTCGAGGAGGCGCTCGCGCTGGTCGCCGACGAACGCGAGGCCGCGCCCCCCCTCTACTGGTGGGCGCAGTGCCGCATGCTCGCCGCCAACGAGCGCGGGCTCGGCGCGACGATCGCCGCGCACAAGGCGGTGTTCACCGTGATGGAGCGCGTCGCGGCGCTCGATCCCGACTACTGGTACGCGGGCGCCGATCGCTACCTCGGCGTCATCTACGCCGCGGCGCCGGCGATCGCGGGCGGCGACCTCGTGCGCTCGCGCGCACACTTCGAGGCCGCGCGTGCGCGTGCGCCCGGGTTCCTCGAGACCGAGCTCCTCTACGCCATGTTCCACCGCGATCGCACGCTCCTCGAGGCGGTCGCGCGCGGCGATGGCGCCGATCCCGACCCGGAGCTCGCTCCGGAGCAGGAGGTGGCGCGCAAGAAGGCGCAGCTCCTGCGTGACCGCGAGCGGTGAGTCGAAAGGTCGAAACCCGACGAGCCTTGCCGTGCAGATCGAGCCGAGCTACCTAGCCCTTGTGGCCCTTGTCCTCGCGCTGATCGCCAGCGTCGTGGAGAGCGATGCGACGCTCGCCGTGCGTATCGTCGCCCGCGATCAGGCCGCGCTCCGCCGGCTGTTCGATCGCGCCAGCGGGCGCGTGCGCGCCATCGCGCTGGCGCTGCTCGGCCACCACGGCGAGGCCGATGACGTGGTGCAGGACACGTTCCTCGAGGTCTGGCGCTCGATCGGAAGCTACGACGAGCGTCGCGGTTCGCTGGACACCTGGGTGAGCGCGATCGCGCACCGCCGCGCGGTCGACCGCCTCCGCCGTCGCGCGACCCGCCCCCTGGGTGACGCGATCGTCGCCGATCGCGCGAGCGACGCGCCCGACCCGCAGGAGTCGGTCGCCGGGAGCGAGGAACGCAAGCGCGTCGCCGCCGCGCTCTCGGCGCTCGGTGAGGATCAACGCACCGCGATCGAGCTCATGTACTACCGCGGCCTCTCGCAACGCGAGGCGGCCGAACAGCTCGGCGTCGCGCTCGGCACGTTCAAGAGCCGCGTGCGCGCCGCCATGGCGCGCCTGGCGACGCTCCTCGAACAGCCGGGCGCAGGGACGTCATGACCGAGGCGGAGTTCCTCGATCTGATCGGCGCCTGGGCGCTCTCCGGACTCTCCGCGGACGAGGCCGAGCGGATGGAGCGGTACGTCGTCGAGCACCCGGAGATCCGGGGCGAGGTGAAGCGCGCGTTCACCACCGCCGCGGCGCTCGGCCGGGCGCTGCCCGCGTCGCCGCCGTCACCCGCTGCGTGGCGTCGGCTCGAGGCCGCCCTCGGAAACGGGTGAAGCAAGCGCTCGCGCAGCGTGCGGATACGCTCACCGCGGAGCGCGCGGCGCGCAAAGATCGCGCGGGCGTCGCCTCATCCGATCGACGCGGTCGACGCGAATGCTGGGCATGCAACCGTCCCAGCCTCCCGCTCCGACCCAGGCCGATCGTGGTTTCGTCTACGCCGTCGCCCGTCGCATCGTCCGGGACGACGACGAGGCCCAGGACATCGCGCAGGACGCGCTCCTGCTCGCGCACCTCCGGCGCGGGCAGTTCCGCGGCGACGCGAGCTACCGCACGTGGCTCTACCGCATCGCCGCGTCGTGTGCGCTCACGTCGCTGCGCCGCCGCCGCTCGTCGCGCCGCACGCTCGACGCGTTCATCGCGCACACCGCCGCCGCGCCCGGCCGCAGCGAGCCCGCCGACGAGCTGCTCCACCGGCGACGCGTGAGCGAGCGCCTCGCCGGCGCGATCGCGGAGCTCGATCCGAGGTACCGGAGCGTCCTCGAGCTGCGCGTCCACGAGGAACGGAGCGAGCAGGAGATCGCCGACGCGCTCGACCTCTCGGTCTCCGCGGTGAAGGTGCGTGCGTTCCGCGCCCGCAACCGGCTCCGCGCGAGCCTGCCGTCAGCCGCGTGACGCCGGCGCCGGCGCGAGCACGAAGAGGAGGTTGTCCGGGAAGAAGCGGCCCTCGCGGCCGAGCGGCTTCACCTCGCGCACGGCGAGGCCGGACGCGAGGAAGCGCTCGCGCCACGCGGCGACGCGGCGGAAGCGGCCCTTCCAGCCCATGAAGGTGAAGAGCAGGAGCCAGACGTGGAAGGCGATCGTGCGCACGCGCGCGCCGAAGGTCTCGACCGAGTCCTCGCCGACGAGCACGACGCCGCCGGGCGCGACCACGCGGCGCGCCTCGCGCAGGAGGTGCGCGTCGTCCTTCGCGTGGTGGAGGACGTACATGAGCTGGACCACGTCGAAGCGCTCGCCGTCGGCGACCGGCAGCGCGCCGCCCCGCATGAGGCGCAGCTCGACGTCGGTCTGGTTCTTGTCGACGACGTCGGTGCACACCACGCGCGCGCCGCGCTCGTCGCGCAGCGCCGCGCCGAGCCGGCAGTCCCACGCGCCGATGTCGAGCACGCGTG
>JAIOII010001507.1 GCA_019912685.1 Kofleriaceae bacterium | reverse complement strand
CGCCGCTGAGGAGCGCCGTCTTGAGCTCGACCGAGCCGCCGGCGGGCCACACCTCGGCGCGCCGCTCGGGCGGGCTCAGCTCTCGCCACGTCGCGAGCTGCGTCGCGAACGACAGGCGCTCGAAGAGGCGCCCGTTGGCCGCCGCCTCCGGCCGCAGCGCCAGGAGCCAGATCGCCTCGCGGGCGCTCATCGCCGCGATCACCCGCGGCAGCTGCTCGACGACCGCGTGGACCTGCGGCGCGGGCCACTCGACGGCGTCGCCGCCGACCAGCAGCTCGATCGCGTCCTGGGGCGCGATCGACCGGAGCCACGCCACCTGCGTCTTGCGATCGCGCTCGCCGGCCAGCATGCGCTTGCGCTCCGCGTGCGGCGCGGACTGGAACCTGACCTCGGGCGAGATCATGAGGTGCATGCCGAACGGATCCTCGTACGCCGGCGCCGCGGCCGACGCGGCCGGCGCGCTCGCGCGCTCCCCGGCGCCGCCGGCGGCAGGCGGCTCCGACGACGAGCGGCGCTGCACCGGCAGCGACTGCGTCAGCGTCCGCTTCCCGGGCGCGATGCCGGTCGGGCCGGTGTCATGATCGAAGGAATCGAGCGGATGGCGGTAGTCGCGTTCGGGCATAGCGGCGGCCGCTATCGGCCGGCGCCCACCCGAAGTTGCGTGCGATCTCGCAAGAGCGTCAACCCCGCACAACTCCTGGACATCGGTCGCCAGCGCCGCCGGCTTGACCGCGCGCACCGCGGATGCGAAGCCCGCCCTCATGCGCAGCTCCTTCCTCGTGGGCCTCCTCCTCTCCGGTGTGGCGGCGTGCGGCGGCGACGACGATGGCGCTGGCGCAGTCGACGCGCCCGCGACCACCGACGCCGCCTCCAGCGACGGCGGCGACACCGACGCCGCCATCGACGGCTCCACCGACGGCCCCTCCGCGGTGCTCGCGTTGACGAGCACGGCGATCACGGAGGGCGGCGTGATCCCCGACATGTACTCGTGCCAGGGCACGAACGTCTCGCCACCGCTCGCGTGGACCGGCGGTCCCGCCGCCGCCGGCTACGCCGTCGTGCTCACGGACACGAGCAACATGCTCGTTCATTCGATCATCTGGGACATCCCGGCCGCCACGACGTCGCTCCCCGAGAACGTCATGAAGGTCTACATGCCGCCGGTGCCGGCGGGCGCCAGGCAGCCGCTCGCGTACGACAACCAGACCCGGGGCTACCTCGGCCCCTGCCCCTCGAGCATGCACACGTACCAGTTCGCGCTCTACGCGGTGGACGCCAACCCCCTGCCAGGTGTCGGCGTGACCCTGGGCATGGGCTCGACGCGCAATGTCGTCTTGCAGGCGATCCTGGCTCACGACACGGCGACGGCCACCCTGACCGCGACGTTCACACCCTGAGCACCCGAGGTCTGGACGTCGACGGAATTCTCGGCTACATACCGCTGACCCGGTGGATGTAGCTCAATCGGTAGAGCACCAGGTTGTGGTCCTGGGTGTCGTGGGTTCGACTCCCATCATCCACCCCCGAAAGTAGAAACGGCGCCCGCGAGGGCGCCGTTTCGTTTACGACCTCAGCGGAGGCTCAGGGGGTCGCCGCCTCGGCCTCACCGGCGTCGCCGGCGAAGTAGCTGCGGAGCACCTGGGTCTCGAAGTTGAGCTCGCGGAGCGCGTCCTTGCCCTGGCCGGCCTTGATGGCGGCGTCGAGCTTCTGGCCGCACTCGGTGCAGCTCTTGTCGGCGACCTTGGGGAGCGTGAGCAGGATGCTCTGGCGCACCAGGCGGTCGTCGCTCGAGACGTTGTAGAGCAGGATCGGCAGGGTCGACGACGCCTTCTTGCCCATCTTGCTGATCTCGAGCAGCGCGCGCTCGACCTGCGCGATGCACGCCTCGATCTTCTCCTCGTCGCTGTACTTGTCGACCTCGATGTCCTTGTTCGCGGCCTTCAGGCGCTTCGACAGCTCGGGCCAGTCCGCCTTGCACTTCGCCGTGATGTCCGGCGCCTTGAGCGGCTTGACGTTACCCTCCTCGTCCTTCTCCTCGGCGGGGATGGGTACGAGCGTCTTCGCGTAGCACTCCGCGTTCTCCTTGCAGTGCATCGCGATCTCGATGCGCGCCGCGTGCGTCTCGAACAGCCGCTGGAAGCCGCGGTACGCCTTGGCCTTGTCCTCGAGCGCCTTCCACGTGGCCTTCGCCGCCGTGTACGGGTCCTTGACCTTGTCGAACTCGACCTTGGCCTTGGTGTTGGCCTCGATCAGATCGACCGGCGCCTTGTTGGGACCGCCCTTGCGCGCGACGGCGGCCTTGGCCTCGTCGAGCTTGGCCTTGGCGGCGTCGTAGATCGCCTTCTGCTTCTCGTACGCGGCCTTGGGCGGACCGTTCGCCTCCTTCTGCGCCTTCTCGCTGGCCTCCTTGTACTTCTTGGCCTGCCCGAGGAGCAGGGGGATGCGGTCCTTCGACGCCGCCAGGCGGCCGTAGGCCACCGACGCCTCGAGGCGCAGCGTCTGATCGGCGTCGTTGGTCTCGGCGATCTTGCCGAGCGCCTCGACCGCCGAGACGTTGCCGACCTTCTCGGCGCCGTCCTTGCTGACGAACGAGTAGACGTTCGCGGCGATCGGCTTGATGTCGGCGTTGGTGCCGGAGGTCCAAGCCGCGAGCACCGTCGACGTCGCCTCGGGGTTGCCGTGGCCGATCTTGCGGAGCGCGTCGAGGATCGCGTTGTGCTGCACCGGGCCCGGAGCCGAGTCGACGAAGTACGCGGGGACGGGCGGGCGCGCGAACGCCTTGAGGAGCGCCGGCACCGCGCGCTGGTCGTACAGGTCGCCGGCGATGATGGCGGCGTAGTAGTCCTTCGCCGAAACCTTCTGCCACTCGGCCTGCGGCAGCGGATCCTTGCCGAGGTCACCCTTGTAGGTGTCGAGCGCGTTCTCCTGGAAGAGCGCGTTCACCTCGCTGTCCGAGCCCTCGAGGATCGCGATCATGCGCTTCAGCACGTCCTCGCCGCCGGAGGCGACGAGCGAGCGGCGCACCTGCTTGAAGAAGAACGGCAGCCGGTACATCGACTCGATGAGCACCGGGATCGCCTGCGGCGTCTTGAGCTTGCCGAGCGCGATGATCGCCGCGCCGTGCATCTCGGGCTTCGACGGGTTGAACTCCTCGCGGATGATCGTGTTGAGCACCGACACCGCGCCCGGATCGCCGAGCTCGCCGAGCGACAGGATCGCCTGTCCGCGGAGCTGCTTGACCTCCTGGCGGTCGGTCGGCTTGTTGGCCGCCCCGACGAGCACGTCGAGGGCGCCGTCGACCTTGGCGTAGCCGAGGGCCTCCGCGGCGAGGCGCGCGCTCTCGATCGACCGCGGGTTCGCCGGGTCGACCTCGTCGATCGCCTTGGTCAGGATCGGCAGCGCCTTGTCCCACGCCGCTGGCCGCGCCTTGTCGTTGTTCTTGAAGTTCTGCTTGGCCTCTTCCTCGGTCAGCGGCTTGGCGAGGTCGATGATGACGCGCAGGATCGTATCGGGACGCCCCTGCCGCTCCCACGCCTTGCCGAGCGCCGGGATCGCCCGGTTGTCACCGAGGCGCTCGAGGGCCGTGACCGCGCGCTCGACCTCGTTGGCGTCGTCGAGCTTCTTGGTCCAGGTCCCATAATAGAACTCGTCCCCGCCGCAGCCCGCCAGGAACAGGGCGGTCGCAAGGGGGACGACGAGGACAGACAACTTCCTCCATCGCTGAGTCATGGTGTGTCCTCTTACTTGTTCTTGACGGCGAACAAGAGGTTGTCGAACTCGGCGTACTTGGCGGTCGTCACCACCATGGTGATGACGCGCGCGTCGATCTCCTTGTCGGCCTGGAGGATCGCGAGACCCTCGGGGCAGAGGTTGGAGGGGTCGACGATACCGGCCTTCAGGTCGTCGCACGCCTTCTTGGCGCGCTTGTTCTTGCCCGTGCCGATGTCCTCGCGCTGCTTCTTGCCGACCGCGTGCATGCGCTCGTAGAGCATCTCGATCTTGAGGGTCGGGCTCTCGTCACGCAGCAGGCTGTCGATGGTCGCGACCTGCGTACCCTGGAACGACACCTCGGTCTTGGTGATGATGATGATCGGCGCCTCCTGCAGGGCGTCCTTGTTGAGCGCCTCGGGCAGCTCGAGACCCTTCTGGGCCTTGAGCAGCTCGCCGGAGCTCGAGAACACCATCAGCAGGAAGGTGACGAGGATGGTCATGGTGTCGACGAACGGCACCAGGTTGAGGGCGATGTTCTGCGACTTGCTTCCGCCGGTCGCCGTGCCCTTGCCCAGGTGCTTGAACGGGATCGAGCGGAAGAGGCGTGGGCCTGTCTGCTTGACTGGCATCGGGTCTCCTCCTTACAGCGTGGGACGCCAGGACAGGCTCGTGGGCTCGGACAGGCCGACCCCGTGGAACCCGACCTTGACCGCGATGTCCATCGCGTGGATCACGTCGTTGTACTTGACCGTCGCCAGCGCCGTGCTCTCCGCCGCGATCTCGAGATCGTTACGCTCGGCGAACGCCTCCTCCTTCTTCAAGGCGATGAGGGAGTTCTCGAACGTGGTCCAGTCGTAGTCGCCACCAGGCTGCTTCTTGATCTGGACCGGATCGATCGCGAGACGTGACACGCCGACGTAGATGATGTCGGTCTGGATCAGCACCGAGATGACCGGCGGTGGATCGATCACGTCGGTGATGGGCTGGTTCCGGTTCTTCCCCTTGGGCTGGATGGTGATCTGGGCGAGATTGACCCAGACCGCCACCACCAGGAGGAAGGCGGTGAGACAGCTCATCAGGTCGATGTAGGGGACGATGTTGAGCTCGACGTTGACGCTCTTTTTGTCCCCTCCACCGGTATCAATTGCTGCACCCATGGGTACCTCCGATCGCTAGGACCGGTTGATCAGCCCTGGGGCTGCGACATCTGCGAGCGGTGATTCACGACCAGGTTCACGACCTGGACGGTGACCTCGTTGATGTCATCGGTGACGTGCACGGTCTTGCCCTGGAGGAGCGAGTAGCCGAGCAGGCCGATGAGCGAGGTGCCGATGCCGAAGGCGGTGCAGTTGAGGGCCTCGGAGATGCCCTTCGCGAGCTCGGTCGACTTGTTGCCACCGTCGTCCGCGCCGACGGCGCCGAACGACTTGATCATGCCCGTGATGGTGCCGAGGAGGCCGGCCATGACGGCGAAGTTCGAGAGCATCGCCAGGTACGGCGTGCGCGCGTTGATCTTCGGAAGCTCGCGGAGCGCGGCCTCGTCCATCGCGGCCTGGACCTCGTCGTCGCTCTTGTTGAACTTCATGAGGCCCGCCTGGACGATGCGGGTCATCGGCGTCGGGTTGCCCGAGCAGACCTTGATCGCGCCCTGGACATTGCCGGCCATGACCTGGCTCTTGAGGAGCGCGAGCAGCTTGTCCTTGTCCACAGAGGCTTTGAACAGGTACACCGCGCGCTCGACGATGACGGCGATGGTGACAATCGAGCAGATCAGGATGGGCCACATGCCCCATCCACCTTCGTGGAATGCGGTAGAGATCGTCTGCAGCATGGTCGGAGAACCTCCAGGTTCGAGTTCCGCGGGTCTGCAAGAGGAGATCCACGGACCTAAGAACCGGCGATCGCTTGGATTCCTCGATGTCGGATGGCGCCCACACGGCCGGATCGACGGGGCAACACGCGACGGCGCGGGGCATTTCGCCCCGGCCGGGAACCGATGTCGAGGGCTGGTGTCAGAGGAGGCCAGAGCGTGCAGATCCACCGCCTCCTCTCACTGACCGACCTGGTCGTACTCGTCGTCGTCGCGGTCATCCTCTTCCTGCCGGGACGCGAGGTGACGGCCGAACCGCCGGCGAAGATGGACGCCGACACGCGGCTCGCGCTCGCGTTCGCCGAGGCGCGGGCGCGCGCGAATCCGGCCGACGGTAAGGCCGTCGCCGACGTCGCGCGGCGGCTCGGCGAGGTCGGCCAGCTCGACTGGGCGGTCCAGGCCGCGTACGTCGGCGCCGAGCGCGCCGCCAGGTCGCCGACCCGGTGGCGCGCGCTCCTCGCGGCGTCGATCGCCCACGCCGATCGCCTCGAGGTCAAGGAAGCGCTCGAGCTCGCCAACCTGACGCTCGCCGAGTGCGCCGAGGTCGGCGAGGTCGCGTGCCCGAGCCACGAGGAGGTGCGCGTCGAGATCTACCAGCGCCACCTCGACGCCGGCGTGAGGTCGGGGATCGATCCGAAGAAGGACCCGAACGGCTTCCGCGAGAAGGGTGAAGCCGCGTTGCGCCAGGTGCGCGCGCTCGGCACCGGAGACGGTGCTGTAAAGTAAGCGGGATGGCGCCAGCCGCCCCGCAGAGCATCCACCCGACCAACTCTCCCGAGCTCGACGAGGCGATCGCGCAGCTCGGTGACCGCGCGCGCGCGTTCGCGCGGACGAGCGCGGCGGAGAAGGCGTCGCTCCTGCGCGCGTGCATGCCGCGCATCGCCGACGCGGCGGAGGCGTGGGTCGCGACCGGGTGCCAGGCCAAGGGCGTCTCCGGCGCCCACACCGCCGAGGAGTGGCTCGCCGGGCCGCTGCCGACCTTGCGCATGGCGCGGCTCCTCGCCGAGTCGCTCGAGGCGATCGCGCGCGCCGGGCGGCCGCCGCTCGGCACCGGCACGCGCGTGCGCAAGGACGGCCGGCTCGAGATCGACGTGTTCCCGACGAGCACGTTCGACAAGGTCACGTTCGCCGGCTTCCGCGGCGCGTGCCTGATGCAGCCGGGCGTCGATCGCGCCGAGGCCACGCGGCGGCAGGCGTCGCTCTACCGGCAGCGCGAGCCCGACGGCGGCGTGGCCCTCATCCTCGGCGCGGGCAACGTGTCGAGCATCCCGCCGATGGACGTCTTCACGAAGATGTTCATCGAGGGCTTCGTCTGCCTGGTCAAGATGAACCCGGTCAACGAGTGGGCCGGGCCGATCCTCGAGCGCGCGCTGGCGCCGCTGGTCGATCGCGGCTACCTGCGCATCGTCTACGGCGGCGGCGACGTCGGCCAGCACCTCGTCGAGCACGCCGGCGTGCACGACGTGCACATCACCGGCTCGGACAGGACGCACGATCTCATCGTGTGGGGCCCGCCCGGCCCCGAGCGCGAGCGGCGGAAGCAGGCGAACGATCCGAAGCTGAAGAAGCCGATCTCGTCGGAGCTCGGCAACGTGAGCCCGGTGATCGTCGTGCCGTACACGTACCACGACGACGAGCTCGCCTTCATGGCGGCGAACGTCGCGACGATGGTCACCAACAACGCGTCGTTCAACTGCAACGCGGCCAAGATGCTCGTCACGTCGCGCGCCTGGCCGCAGCGCGACGCGTTCGTCGGGCTCGTCGCCCGCGAGCTCGGCCGGTCGCCGGCGCGCAAGGCGTACTACCCGGGCGCGTTCGATCGCTACGCGCAGCTGACGACCGGGCGCGACCTCAACATCCCGGGCCGTGCCGGCGACGGCGAGCTGCCGTGGACGATCATCCGCGACGTCGACACGTCGAACGCGAACGATCCGGTGTTCGAGGTCGAGCCGTTCTGCGGCATCCTCACCGACGCGCCGATCGGCGCGGCGGGCGCGTCGGGCGATCCCGTCGAGTTCCTCGATCGCGCGACGCGGTTCTGCAACGACACGCTGTGGGGCACGCTCAACGCCTCGATCCTCGTGCACGGCAAGCTGGAGCGCGACCCGACCGTGGGCGCGTGCCTCGAGCGCGCGATCACGGAGCTGCGCTACGGAACCGTGGCCGTCAACCACTGGCCGGCGATCGGGTACGCCGTCGGGTCGCTGCCCTGGGGCGGCCATCCGTCGGCCACGCCCGCCGACATCCAGAGCGGGCTCGGCTGGGTGCACAACACGTACATGCTCGAGGGCATGGACAAGTCGGTGATCCGTGGACCGCTCGTGGTGCGCCCGCGCCCCCTGTGGTTCACGGGCAATCCCAAGGCCGCCAGGGTCGCGCGGCGGATGATCCAGCAGGAGCTGGCCCCCACGTGGACCGGGCTCGCCCGGGTCGTCGGCTCGGTGCTCTTTTAGTCGCGCCGCGCATGGCCTGCTATCATCGGTGGGTGAGGCTCCTCCCGATCGTCAGCGTCCTCGTGGCCTCGTCGATCGCAGCCGCCGGCTGCGGCGGGGCGCAGAAGCGCGAGACGGCGCGCGGGCTGACCCCCAAGGAGATCGTCGAGCGCTCGAAGGGCGCGATCGTGCGCATCGAGGTCGGCAACGATCGCGTGGGCACCGGGTTCGTGGTCGATCGCGAGGGCGCGATCGCGACCAACCTCCACGTCGTGGTCGGCGCGTCGGAGATCAAGGTGCGGACCCTCGACGGCACCGTCCTGAGCGTGCCGCGCGTGCTCGCGCTCGATCCCGACCACGACCTCGCGATCATCGACGTCGATCCGCGGCAGCCGCTGCCCGTGCTGCGGCTCGGCGACAGCGACAAGGTGGCGGCCGGCGATCCTGTCATCGCGATCGGCAACCCGCTCGGCGTCCTCGACTACACGGTGAGCGACGGGCTCATCTCCAGCGTGCGCGCGGTGTCGCCGGAGCTGACGTTGCTGCAGATCTCGGCGCCGATCTCGCAGGGCTCGAGCGGCGGCCCGCTGTTCAACTCGTTCGGCGAGGTGATCGGCGTCGCCACCGCGATCTTCAACGAGGGCCAGAACCTCAACTTCGGCGTGCCGTCGAACTACGTGAGGAAGCTGTCGCAGGAGCGGCGGCCGATGACCGTCGCCCAGTTCGCCGAGCTGACGCGGCCGCGCGACCCGACGATCGAGGCGGCCGGCAAGTCGATCGTGCGCAAGGTGCCGCGCCACGACCTGACGATCTTCGACGGCTGCACCGACGCGCAGGTCGAGGAGACCGTGAAGTCGATCGGCCAGGCGATCGAGCTCGGCGCCCCGCTCTACAACTCCGGTAACCACGAGGCGTGCTACCGCATCTACGAGGGCACCTCGATCCGCTTCGAGCGCGAGAGCGCCTGCAAGGGCGTGCGCGAGGCGTTCGGGGCCGGCCTGCTCCGCTCGAGCACGCTCGACTCGTACACCGAGAAGGCGTGGGCGCTGCGCGACATGTTCGACGGCTTGCTCGAGGTCGCCGTGCGCCACGCCGAGAAGAGCCGCGGCGCAAAGCGGTGATCCACTACCTGTTCGACATCGACGGCACGCTGCTCCGCGCCGGCGGCGCCGGTGCACGCTCGCTCGCGGCCGTGATGCTCGCCCGCTACGGCGTCGCCGACGCGGCGCGCGGCGTGAACGCCGCCGGCCGCACCGATCCGTCGATCGTCGAGGAGATCTTCGAC
>JAIOII010001506.1 GCA_019912685.1 Kofleriaceae bacterium | reverse complement strand
CGCGGTGCGCATCGGCCTGCGCTTCGTGAAGGGGCTGTCGCTCGGCGACGGCGAGCGGGTGGCGCGGCTGGCGCGCGAGGCGCCGTTCGCGTCGATGAATGACTTCGCGCGCCGGTCTCGGCCAGCGCCGCGTACGCGCGCTCGTCGAGCCGCGCCCGCCGCGCGAAGTCGTTCATCGACGCGAACGGCGCCTCGCGCGCCAGCCGCGCCACCCGCTCGCCGTCGCCGAGCGACAGCCCCTTCACGAAGCGCAGGCCGATGCGCACCGCGACGTCCTCGCCGTCCGGGCCCACCGGCTCGATCGTGCAGTCCCACTGACTGACCGCGACGTCGATCGGCCGCACCTCGAGCCCGTGCCGCTGCGCGTCCCCGATGATCGTCGCCGCCGAGTAGAACCCCATCGGCAGCGCGTTGAGCAGCCCGCACGTGAACTCCGCGAGGTGATGCCGCCGCAGGTACGACGTCGCGTACGCGATGAGCGCGAAGCTACTCGCATGCGACTCGGGGAAGCCGTACTCGCCGAATCCCCTGATCTGATCGAAGACCCGCTCGGCGAACTCGGCGGCGATGCCCTTCTCCTGCATGCGCGTGATGAGGCGATCGCGGTGCTTCTCGATGCGGCCGGAGCGGCGCCAGGCGGCCATGTCGCGGCGGAGCTGGTCGGCCTCGCCGGGCGTGTAGTCGGCGGCGACGACGGCGAGGCGCATGACCTGCTCCTGGAAGAGCGGCACGCCGAGGGTCTTGGCGAGCACCGGCTCGAGGCACGCGTGCGGGTAGACGACCTCCTCCTCGCCCCGGCGGCGGCGCAGGTACGGGTGCACCATGCCGCCGGTGATCGGGCCGGGGCGGACGATCGAGACCTCGATCACGAGGTCGTAGAAGTTGCGGGGCTTGAGGCGCGGCAGCATCGACATCTGCGCGCGGCTCTCGATCTGGAACACGCCGACGGTGTCGCCGGCGCAGATCATGTCGTAGGTGTCCTTGTCGTCGGGCGGGATCGTCGCCATCGAGAGCTCGACGCCGCGCGCGCGCAGGAGATCGAAGCAGCGGTGGAGGTGGTGGAGCGCGCCGAGGCCGAGGAGGTCGACCTTGAACAGGCCGAGATCCTCGAGGTCGTCCTTGTCCCACTGGATGACGGTGCGGCCGGGCATGGTCGCGTTCTCGATCGGGACGAGGTCGTGCACGGGCTCGTGGCCGAGGACGAAGCCGCCGGGGTGGATCGACAGGTGGCGCGGGAACTCGAGGATCTCGGTCGACAGGCGCGCGAGGTGCTCGAGCATCGTCGTGCGCACCGGGCGCGCCGCGCCGCCCGGGTCGCCGAGCGCCTGCTCGAGCGCGCCGGCCTCGACGTCGCCCCACTGCGAGAGCAGCTTGGCGGCGCGGTCGAGCGCGGTCTCGGGGATGCCGAGCGCCTTGCCGACGTCGCGCACCGCCGAGCGCGGCCGGTAACGGATGATGTTGCACACCATCGCGGCGTGATCGCGGCCGTAGGCGCGGTAGACGTGCTGGATCACCTCCTCGCGCCGCTCGTGCTCGATGTCGAGGTCGATGTCGGGCGGCTCGGCGCGCTCGCGCGACAGGAAGCGCTCGAAGAGCAGCCCCATGCGCACCGGATCGACGGCGGTGATGCCGAGGCAGTAGCAGACCGCCGAGTTCGCCGCCGAGCCGCGGCCCTGGCACAGGATGTCGCGCGCGCGGCAGAACCGGACGATCTCGTGCATCGTGAGGAAGTAGCCGCCGTAGTCGAGCTCCTCGACGAGCGCGAGCTCGGCGTCGAGCTGGCGCATCACGTTGGCCGGGACGTCGTCGCCGTAGCGGGCGCGCGCGCCGGCGAGCGTGAGCTCGCGCAGGTGCTGGCTCGTCGTGAGCCCGGTCGGGAGCTTCTCGAGCGGGTAGCGGTAGCGCAGCTGGCCGAGGTCGAAGCTGCAGCGCGCGGCGATGTCGAGCGTGCGCGCGACCGCCGCCGGATCGTCGGCCCACAGCTTCGCGAAGCCGTGCGGCGCGCGCAGGTCGTGCTCGTCGTTGCCGCGCAGGATGCGGCCGGCGGTGGTGACGGTGACGCCGTGGCGGATGCACGTGAGCACGTCCTGTAGCGGGCGGCGCGCGCGCGCGTGGTAGAGCACCTCGCCCGCCGCGACCACCGGCAGGCGCAGGGCCGC
>JAIOII010001505.1 GCA_019912685.1 Kofleriaceae bacterium | reverse complement strand
CTCGCGCGCCGCATGGCCGCGCACGGCCTCCGCCTCGACGTGCAGATGATCGGCCCGGCGCCGGCCGCGCGTCCGCGACTCTTCGGGCTCCTCGCGCCGCGCCGTCCGACGACGACGACCACGCGCGCGAGCTGATCCTCGCATTCGGCGGCGCCCGCCGGCCCCGGCGCGAGGTCGCTGCTATAGTCGCCCGACATGGATGCGCTCACCATCCTTGGCGCGATCCTGGGCCTCGGGCTCCTGATCGTCGTCCACGAGGCCGGCCACTTCCTGGTCGCGCGCATGTGCGGGATGCGCGTCGAGCGCTTCTCGATCGGCTTCGGCCCCGGCGTCCTGCGCTGGCGCTCGAAGGGCGGCACGCTCTTCCAGATCGCGCCCATCCCGTTCGGCGGCTTCGTCGAGATCAAGGGCATGGCGATCGCCGAGGACGTCGATCCCGACGACAAGGCGGCCTATCCGAATCGCCCGGTGTGGCAGCGCATCGCGACGATCTTCGCCGGCCCGGGCACGAACTACCTGACCGCGGCCGTGCTCGCGTTCGTGCTCTTCAACTGCGCGGGCGTGAAGCACGAGACGCGCTACTACGGCGTCGACAAGCTCAACAAGGACTTCGACGCCGCGCAGAAGCTCCAGCCCGGCGATCGGCTCCTCGCGATCAACGACGTCCCGCTCTACCTGAAGGGCCCCGACGGCAAGCGCACCGAGCTGTGCGTGGTGACCGCCAAGCTCGGCGACGGCGTCGCGCGCATGAAGGTGCTGCGCGACGGCAAGGTCGTCGACGTCGAGGTGCAGCCCAAGTTCGACGACATGAAGGGCGTGAAGGAATCCGACGACCCGTCGATCCCCAAGGAGTGCAAGGGACCGCGCTATCGCCTCGGCATCGACGGGTGGCAGGAGCAGTACGATCGCGTCGACGTCGGCATCTTCCGCGCCGCGGGCGAGGCGATCTGGTACCCGGTGCAGCAGACGCGCGACTACTTCGCCGGCATCTACCAGGTGATCAAGGGCAAGGAGAAGGCGGAGGTGAAGGGGCCGGTCGGGATGACCACCTTCATCAAGAAGGCGATCGACGCGGGCTGGATCACGGCGCTGCAGCTGCTCATGCTGCTCAACGTCCTGCTCGCGATCATGAACCTCTTCCCGCTGCCCGGCCTCGACGGCGGACGGCTCGCGTTCCTCGGCTACGAGCTGGTGACGCGACGGCGCGCGAACCCCAAGGTGGAGACGACCGTGCACATGGTCGGCATCCTCATCCTCATGGTCATCCTCGTGATGGTGACCGTGAAGGAGTGCCGCGCGCTGTTCTAGAGGGCGCATGGCGCAGCTCGCCGCCGACTTCCTCGACCGGATCCCGACGGAGCCGGGCGTCTACATCATGAAGGACGCCGCGGGGAAGGTGATCTACGTCGGCAAGGCCAAGAACCTGCGCACGCGCGTGCGCCAGTACTTCCGGCCCGGCGGCGACGAGCGCTTCTTCGTCGCGGCGGGCTTCCTCGGCAAGCTGCTCGCCGACATCGAGACCGTGGTGGTCACCGACGAGAAGGAGGCGCTCCTCCTCGAGAACCACCTGGTCAAGCGGCACCAGCCGAAGTTCAACGTCAAGCTGCGCGACGACAAGCAGTACCTGGTGCTGCGCGTTTTGCCGCCCGAGCTCGGCGAGGGCGCGGCGCCGGCGCGGCGCTTCCCGCGCGTGCAGGTGGCGCGCAACATCAAGGACGACGGCGCGCGCTACTTCGGGCCGTACCACTCGGCGACGTCGTGCCGCGAGACCTTGCGCGTGCTCAACCGCCACTTCCAGCTGCGCACGTGCACCGACCACGTGCTCGAGCACCGCGGACGCGTGTGCCTGCAGTACCAGATCCAGCGCTGCCCGGGGCCGTGCGCGCTGCCGGTGTCGCCGCAGGCGTACGCCGACTCGGTCGACGATGTCGTGCTGTTCCTCGAGGGCAAGGACCGGGAGCTCATCGCGCGGTTGCGCGAGCGCATGAAGGCGGCGGCCGACGCGGAGCGCTACGAGGTGGCGGGGCGGCTGCGCGACTCGATCGCGGCGGTGGAGCGGACGGTGTCGCGGCAGCACATCGTGCAGGAGGACTTCGTCGATCAGGACGTGTTCGGCGTGCACCGCGAGGGCGACGCGGCGGAGCTGGCCGTCCTGTTCGTGCGCGCCGGCAAGCTCGTCGGCAAGCGCAGCTTCGCGCAGAAGGATCAGGAGCTGCCGGACGCGGAGCTCATCGGCGCATTCGTGCAGCAGTACTACGCGACGGGCACCTTCATCCCCGACGAGGTCGTGGTGCCGGTCGAGCCGCAGGACGCGGACCTGCTCGCCGGGTGGCTGGGCATCGCGCGCGGCAAGAAGGTGAAGCTCGTGTGGCCGCAGCGCGGGACGCGCGTGCGGTTGCTGGAGCTGGCGACGAAGAACGCCGAGACCGCGATGACGAGCCGGCGCGACAAGGGCGCGGACGTCGAGGCGGCGCTCGGCAAGCTGCAGGCGCGGCTCGGGCTGCGGCGGCTGCCGCAGCGGATCGAGTGCTTCGACATCGCGCACGTGCAGGGGACGGACACGGTGGCGTCGATGGTGACGTTCGTCGACGGGCAGCCGGCGCGGTCGCTCTACCGGACGTTCAAGATCCGCACGTCGACGAACGACGACTTCGCGTCGATGTACGAGGTGCTGTCGCGGCGGTTCAAGCGGAGCCTGAAGGCGCGGGTGGGCGGCGGGCGCGACGACGACGCGTGGGCGCCGCCCGACCTGCTGGTGATCGACGGCGGCAAGGGCCAGCTCGCGATGGCGGTGACGGCGCTCCGCGATCTCGGCATCGAGCTCGAGCGCGAGGACGCGATGGACGTCGTGTCGCTGGCCAAGGAGCGCGAGCTCGCGGCGGGCGACGCGCCCGACCGCGTGTACCTGCGCAACGTGAAGGAGCCGGTGGCGCTGCGCGCGAACACGGCCGAGCTGTTCCTCCTGGCGCGGCTGCGCGACGAGGCGCACCGGTTCGCGAACACGTTCCACCGCGAGCGGCGCTCGAAGGCGACGTTGCGCTCGGCGCTCGACGACGTGCCCGGCATCGGCGCGACGCGGCGGCGCGCGCTGCTCAAGCACTTCGGCTCGGTGGCGGCGATCGCCGCGGCGAGCGAGGAGGCGATCGCGAAGGTGCCGGGGATGAACCGGAAGGCGGCGGCCCAGTTGCGATCGGCCCTGAATCAAGAAGCATCTCCGTCGGTTACGACCCAGGAAGGTGTCCCCGATCTGGAAGGGCCGGGCGAGCCCGAGATCTTGCCGATGGTCGAGGATTAGGGGCTGCGCGCCTCGAGCAGGCGGGCGAGGTCGGCGAGGCCGCGGAGGGTGCGGTCGAGGTGGACCTCCTCGCCGTGGACGCCGCGGAGGACGAGGCCGGTGAGGCCGGAAGGGTCCTCGACGCGGCGGACCTCGACGAGCTGGTCCCACAGGAGCTCGAGCACGGCGTCGGGAGTCCGGACACGGACGCCGTGGTCGCAGACCTCGACGGCGCCGGTGGGCGCGCGGCGCGGCGCGGGCAAGGACGGCGCCCTGCCGGTCGACGGCAGGATCATGCCGCCGGGCGACAGCGGCGTGGCGCGGGCGACGGCGTTGGCGCTGCCCAGGTAGCGCGGGCGACGGCCGATGAGGAAGCGATGGCGGACCTCGCCCAGCGGCGACCGGCCGGCCTCGCGATAGGTCATTGTTGCTCGTTCGCGCCGGCGCTCACGGTTGATCGACGGTGAGCTGCGGCAGCTCCGAGAGGTTGGGCACGAGGATGATCTCGATGCGCCGGTTGAGCTCCTTGTTGGGCTCGCTGTCGTTGGGCGCGACGGGATCTTGATCGGCGTAGCCGGCGGCGCCGAGCGACTCGGGCGGCATGCCCTGCTCGAGCATGAACTCGAGCACCGAGACCGCGCGCGCCGTCGAGAGCACCCAGTTGTTGGGGAACTTGCGGGTCTTGATGGGCACGTTGTCGGTGTGGCCGGCGATGAGGAAGCGGCGGTCCTTGAACTCGAGGAGCACCTTCACGACCTCGCCGAGCGCGGACTTGCCGGCGGCCGAGAGCTCGCTCGCGCCCGACGCGAAGAGGATCGACGACGGCAGCTTCACGACCATCTGGCCGTTGCGGAAGCCGATCTGCAGCTTGCCGGAGTCGACGAGCGCGCGGAACTTCGCCTGCAGGTCGCGGTACGCGGCGAGGCGCTTCTCCTGCGCGTCGCGCTGACGGCGCAGCTCCTCGAGCTCGGCGACGGTCGCCTGCTGCTCGCCGCGCACGCGCGACAGCTCCTCTTCCTTCGTCCGCGTGGTCGTGTCGAGCTCGGCGAGCCGCTTCTCGAGCTCGGCGATCGCCTGCTTCTTGTCGGCCTCTTCCTTCTCGAGCTGGGCGATGCGGCCCTCGAGCTGGGAGATGTGATCGAGCGCCTTCTGGTGGGTCGACTTCTTCACCAGGCAGCCGGGAAGGACCAGGACCGCGGACAGCAACACGGCGAGCGCGACGTGCTTCATGACCCGTTGATACCACGGTCGATCGGGTCACCGCGCGACCCGATCCCGGCGCGCGCCCATCAGTTCAAGAGCGCGTAGAGGGCGACCGTGGCGAGCGACGTCGCCAGCGCGCGGACCGCCGACATCGGCGCCTCGCCGGGCGCGCCGAGCGGGATCGTCGTCACCCGGTCGTACTCGACCCACACGCGCACCTGCTTCTCGCCGGGGCCGGCGGCGATGGCGAGGTCGGCATATCCGGTCGGGACGTCGTCGATGCGTATCCTCTCGGTGCGCTCGTCGTAGACCACGAGATGGCCGTTGACCGCGACGGAGACGTCGGAGGCGGGCGCCGAGAACACGAGCTCGACGGTGCCGGTGGGGGCGTCGGGAGGAGCGGGGAAGCGGGCGCGCACGTCGTGGGCGCAGGCGGCGAGCCCGACTCCGAGGCCGAGGACGAGGGTGGCGGGGCGGAGCACGTGGATTGGTCCTGCGCGCGCCGCGCGCGGTTGCCCGATATACTCGACGCAGTGGGGGAGCCTCTCAGCCTCGCGGAGCTACTGCGCGAGCATCCATGGCCGAAGGAGTGGGCCGGCGCGTGCCGGCTCGACTTCCTCTGGGTCTACGACGTCGACCTCCCTCCCGACGAGCTGTGGCCGCTCGTGTCGGACGTGTCACGCATGAACCGCCTCGTGGGCAACCCCGAGATGAAGTTCGTCGAGAAGGACGGGCTGCGCTACGGCACCGCGCGCTACAGCGGCGTGTTCCACGCGTGGCACGAGGTGCCGTGGGACTGGGTCGCGAACCGGTGGTTCTCGTTCCTGCGCGTGTACTCGAAGGGCGGGATGAAGGCGCTCTGGACCGTCGAGCGCATCGAGCCGCTCGCCGGAGGTCGCTCGCGCTTCTACCTCTACTTCGGCGCGGTGCCGCGCTGGCCGCTGCTCACGCCGGTCATGCGCGTCAACTTCGCCGGCATCGGCAAGGCGTACCGCAGAGTGCTGCCCGAGCTGGCGAGGGCGGCGAGGACCGCCAAGGCGGCGGCGCTCTCGGTGCCGGCGCCCGCGCTCGCGCCACAGGCGGAGGAGCGGCTCGGCGCGATCGCGACGCAGCTGCGCGACAAGGGGCTCGACGCGCCGAGCGTCGACCGGCTCGTCGAGCTCGTGCGCAAGGGCGACGAGCTCGACGTGTGCCGCATCCAGGTGCGCGAGCGCGCGCGGGTGTGGGGCATCGACGAGGACGTGCTCCTGCGCGTGTTCCTGCACGCGACGCGCGCCGGCCTCCTCGAGCTGGCGTGGGACGTCGTGTGCCCGCACTGCCGCGGCGTGCGCGAGAGCGAGACGCGCCTCGGCGACGTCCCGGCCGAGGGCGCGTGCGAGGTCTGCGCGCTCCAGTTCGGCACGGCCGACGCGGTCGAGGTGAGCTTCCGCGTGCACCCGTCGATCCGGCAGATCGAGCAGCGCCTCTACTGCAGCGCCGAGCCGTCGCAGAAGCAGCACATCCGCGTGCAGCGCGCGCTCGCGCCCGGCGGCGACACCTCCGTCGAGGTCGATCTGGCGCCGGGCCGCTATCGCCTGCGCAACCGCGGCGAGGAGGAGCCCGCCGGCTACCTCGACGTCACCGACGGCACGAGCGGCGCCGCGACCGTCTCCTGGCGCGTCAGCGCGCCGCCGGGCGAGACCGCGGCGCCGCCCCACGCCGCCCTCGAGCTGGTGAACGACTCGTCCGAGCCGCGGACGTTCATCCTCGAGCAGGCCACGCCCTCCGAGCTCGCCCTGCGCCCGGGCCGCCTCCTCAGCCACCAGGAGTTCCGCGACCTCTTCACCGAGGAGTACCTCGGCGCGGACGTGCGCCTCGCCGTCGGCGAGCAGACGATCCTCTTCACCGACATCGTGGGCTCGACCGCGATGTACGCCCAGCGCGGCGACCCGGAGGCCTTCGTCGCGGTCCGCCACCACTTCACCACCGTCTTCGGCCTGATCGCGTCCCACCGCGGCGCGGTCGTGAAGACGATCGGCGACGCCGCGATGGGCGCCTTCATGGATCCGGTCGACGCGGTCCGCTGCGCGGTCGCGATCCAGCAGCACTTCGCCGATCCCGCCGGCCTCCGCCTGCGCGTGTCGCTCAACACGGGCTCCTGCATCGCCGTCCGCCTCAACGCCAACCTCGACTACTTCGGCCACGCCGTGAACCTCGCGGCCAAGCTCCAGGCCGTCGTCGAGGCGGGCCAGGTCGTGGTCTCGTCGTCGACCTACGCCGCCCCCGGCGTCGCGGCCCACCTCGCGGACACGCACCTCGAAGAGCTGACCGTCCCGGTGAAGGGCCTCCAGACGACGATCACCGCCCGTCGCTGGACGGTGCCTACGGCACGCCCGGGAAGTGCGACACCTTCTTGATCTCGAAGTCCGGGAAGTGGTCGACGTACTTGATCGTGAAGTCCGGGAAGTGCTCGACCATCTGCCACTTGCCGCAGCTGTCGGGGAAGTGCTCGACGATCTGCACGTTCAGATCCGGGAAGTGCTCGACGACCTTCACCTTGAAGTCCGGGAAGTGCTCGACGACCTTCACCTTGCCGTGGAGCTTCTTCCCGCCGAGCGTGCAGCTCTTGTCGACCTTGCCCATCGGCACGGCGCTCGGGCTCGCCGCCGCCAGCGCGTACGTTCCGACCACGACGGCGACGCCGAAAGCTGTCCGCTTCATGCGTGGGAAGGTAGCATCGACTCGCCTTGCCCATCGCAGTGATCACCGGCGCCTCGGGGCTCCTGGGGGGAAACCTGGCCGCCGAGCTCCGCAACCGCCGCGTCCAGGTGCGCGCCATCCGCCGGCGCACGACGAAGACCGACCACCTCGCCGACCTCGACATCGAGTGGGTGTTCGGTGACCTCGACGATCCGCCGTCGCTCGAGCACGCCTTTCGCGGCGCCGACGTCGTCTTCCACAGCGCCGCCGCCGTCGGCGTGTCGCCGACCATCACGCCCGCGCTGCGCAAGGCCAACGTCGACGGCACGGCGGCCGTCCTCGGCGCCGTGCGCAAGACCCACGTGCCGCGCCTCGTGCACGTCTCGAGCGTCGTCGCCGTCGGGCTCTCCGCGGACGGCCAGCCCTGCACCGAGGACGCGCCGTGGAACTTCGCCGAGCACAAGCTCGACGACGGCTACTGCCAGACCAAGCACGAGGCCGAACGGCTGGTCGACGCGGCGGCGCGCGCCGACGTCGACGCCGTCATCGTCAACCCCGGCTTCATGATCGGCCCGCGCGACGCACGCCCGTCGTCGGGTCGCGTCATCGTCGATCTGGTCAAGGGCAAGATCCCGATCTACCCCGCGGGCAAGAACTGCTTCGTCGACGTGCGCGACGTCGCGCGCGGCGCGGTCGCCGCGTGGGAGCGCGGGCAGCGCGGCCGCCGCTACATCCTCGGCGGCGAGAACCTGACCTACCGCGAGCTGTTCCAGCGCGTCGCCCGCATCGCCGGCGTGAAGCCGCCGCGCCTGCCCGCGCCGCGCTTCGCCGCCGTCGCCGCCGGCCTCGCCGGCGACGTGTTCCAGCGCCTCACCGGGCGCGAGCCGCTGTTCGGCTCCGTCGAGGCGCGCTACGCGTACACCGATCGCTTCCAGTTCTCGAGCGAGCGCGCCGAGCGCGAGCTCGGCTATCGCCGCAGCCCCGTCGACGACGCCATCCGCGACGCCCTCCTGTGGTTTCGGGCACAGGGGATGGTGTAGGCGCGGTTCGCACTGTCGCCTTTTCCGGCACCGGGCTCACCTAACTGCCCCACACGTCACCGACGGGATCCGGCACGCCGCGTGCTCCGTTGGTACGATCCAACCACAGCTTAGGGAGGATCCATGCGGAAGCTCTGTGCGGCGAGCCTCTTCGCCGTCTGTGCCGGCTCCGGGCTCGCGGCCTGCGGCGGCGACGGCAACGACGTCGAACCGGAACTGATTCCCGGCGGCGGCATCCACGACCCCGGCATCGACGGCGAGGTGAACGTCCACGTCATCGACGAGGACACCGACGCCCCCATCGTCGGCGCCACCGTCCGCGTCGGCACGGTCGAGGGCTCGACCGACGCGGCCGGCCTCTTCACCGCGAGCGGTGATCTGGTCGGCAAGCAGACCATCGTCGTCAAGGCGACCAACTACGCCCCGTCCGTGTGGGTCGGCGCCGACGGCGCCAACGTCACCGTCCCGATGACGCGCGCGACGACGACCTCGACCAACATCCCGCAGGCCGAGCTCGCCGGCACGATCACCGGCTGGGACCAGCTCCCGGCGCCGGCGATGGGCCACGCCCACGTCGCGCTCGTGACCTACTCGCAGAGCAAGGAGCTATCCGACGACAGCGGCAACGACCTGCCGCCGCCGGCGATGAATTCGAACGTGTGCATCAGCGGCCCGCAGCCCGCCGCGTGCAACTGGCGCATCAACGCGCGCGCCGGGACGATCGCCGTCGCCGCCGCGCTCGCCGACTACGACAGCAAGAACACGCCGGCGCAGGAGGACGACACGGTCACGATCACGAACTTCGCGCTCCTCCACCCGGTCACCGTGGTCGACGGCGCGAACCAGACCGGCCTCGCGCTCGCGATGCTCCCCGCCAACAGCACGACGTCCGCCTCGGTGACGTTCGGCACCCCGCCGTCCACGTTCACCAACGTCGCCGGCATCGTCGGCGTCGACCTCGGCGACCTCGGCGTCCTGCGCATCTCCCAGGTCACGCCGACCATGAACACCGTCGTCGTGCCCAGCCTCTCGGCGGTGAGCGGCGCCGCCGGCTACGAGCTCCTCGGCTTCGCCGCCGAGCCGGTCGACGACGGCACCGCCGGGCAGAGCATCGTCATCCGCCGCGGGATCACGAACCCGTCGGGCATCGCCGCCGGCGAGTGGCTCGCGGCGCCGACCGGCCTCGCCAGCGACCGCGCGACCGTGTCGCTCTCGCCGAACGCCAGCGCCAAGGTTCACATCATCGAGATCAACACGAACCCGACGTCGGGCACGGGCAACCGCGCGATGAGCATCGCGATCTTCGACGACACGACGACCGTCGAGCTGCCGGTCGACTTCGCGCCGCTGCCGGCCGGATCGCTCGTCGTGACCGCCAACGACTTCGACGCGCCCGGCTTCGATCCGCAGGACTTCGAGGTCGATTCGCTCATCGACTCGATCGAGCGCCTCGCCAGCGAATCGATCATCGTCAACTGATGTAGTAGCCTGCGTCGCCATGGCCGCGACGCGCAACATCCTCCCCGAGCTCGAGGCTCGGGGTCTGGTCGCCGATGTCTCGAACCGCGAGGAGCTGGGCGCGGCGTTCGAGGCCGGCGACGTCCCGCACTACGCCGGCCACGACCCGACCGCGACCAGCCTGCACGTCGGGCACCTGATCCCGATCGTCATCCAGCGCCGCCTCCAGCTCGCGGGGCACTCGCCGATCGCGGTGGTCGGCGGCGCGACCGGCATGATCGGCGACCCGTCGGGGCGCTCGACCGAGCGCAACCTCCTCGACAAGGAGACGCTCGCGAAGAACGTCGCCGGCATCCGCGCCCAGCTCGGGCGCCTGCTCGACTTCGAGCCGGGACCGGCGCAGGCCGCGCTCGTCAACAACGCGGACTGGTTCGAGGGCGTCGGCTTCATCGACTTCCTCCGCGACGTCGGCAAGCACATCACCGTCAACTACATGCTGGCGAAGGAGTCGGTGCGCTCGCGCCTCGAGGATCGCGACAGCGGCCTCAGCTACACCGAGTTCTCGTACATGCTGCTCCAGGCCTGGGACTTCGTCGTGCTCTCGCGCCAGCGCGGGTGCCGGCTGCAGGTCGGCGGCTCCGATCAGTGGGGCAACATCACGGCCGGCATCGAGCTGGCGCGCAAGGTCGGCGGCGCGCAGCTCTTCGGCGTCACCGCGCCGCTCCTCCTCGACTCGAGCGGGCAGAAGATGGGCAAGACGTCGACGGGCGAGCGCGTGTGGCTCGATCACGAGCTGACCACGCCGTACGCCTTCTTCCAGTACTTCGTGAACGTCGAGGACGCGCTCGCGCCGTCGCTCCTCAAGAAGTTCTCGTTCCGGCCGCTCGCCGAGCTCGACGAGATCATCGCCGCGCACGACGCCGACCGCGCCAGGCGCCTGTGCCAGCGCGAGCTGGCCAGGGACATCACGCGCTGGGTGCACGGCGAGGCGGGCCTGCGCCGCGCCGAGGTCGCGACGCGGCTCATGTTCGGCGGCGGGCTGGGCGAGCTGAAGGACGCCGATCTCGAACCGCTCGCCGGCGAGATCGGCTGCACCGAGGTGACGCGCGGCGAGCTGGAGACGGGGATCGGCGTGGTCGATCTCCTCGTACGCACCGGGCTTTGCAGCTCGAAGGGCGAGGCCCGCCGGCTCGTCGGCCAGGGCGGCGTCTCGGTCGGCGACCAGCGCGTGAGCGGCGTCGAGCGCACCGTGACGCTCGCCGACCTGGGCACCGAGTCGTTCCTCCTCGTCCGCAGCGGCAAGAAGCACTATCGCCTCGTGCGCGTGCGCTAGCCTCCCGGCCGCGCCGGCGCGGTATACGTACGCGCGATGAAGCGCGTTTACGTATCCGCTGTGCTCGTGCTCGCCGCGGCGGGCTGCAAGAAGGACAAGGGCAAGGAGCCGCCGCCGACGAAGGCGGACGACGCCGCCGTCACCGCGGCGCCCACGCCCGAGGAAGCGACGGCGTTCATGGCGGAGATCGACAAGGGCCTGCGCGCCGCGTGGACCAGGCGCGACCTCGCCGACTGGGAGCGCTCGACCAACATCACGCCCGAGACCGAGGCGGCGGCGGCGAAGGCGAGCGAGGAGGCGATGGCCTACCTCACGCGTTCGATCAAGGAAGCGCAGAAGTTCACGCCGGTGCTCGGCCAGCTCGACGAGGCGACGCGCCGGCAGTTCCACCTCCTGCGCCTTGCCGGCCAGACGACGCCCGACGATCCGGCGAAGGCCAGCGAGCTGTCGAAGGTGATCACCGAGATGGACTCGACCTACGGCAAGGGCGAGGTGTGCGACGCGCAGAAGCAGTGCAAGGACCTCGGCAAGCTCTCCGACATCCTCGCCGAGAGCCGCAAGCCCGAGGAGCTCCTCGCCGCGTGGCAGGGCTGGCACGACACCGTCGGGCGCGCGGTGCGCCCGTACTACGAGCGCTTCGTGCCGCTCGCCAACGAGGGCGTGCGCGCCGCGGGCTGGAAGGACGTGAGCGAGCTGTGGCTCTCGCGCTACGACATGCCGGGCGACGCGATGGTCGCCGAGGCCGACCGGCTGTGGACGCAGGTCGAGCCGCTGTACAAGGACCTGCACTGCTACGTGCGGCGCCGGATGTCGGCGAGGTACGGCGCCGACGTGGTGCCGCCGACCGGGCCGATGCCGGCGCACATGCTCGGCAACATGTGGGCGCAGGCGTGGGGCAACGTCTATCCGCTCGTCGAGCCGTTCCCGGGCCAGCCGTCCCCCGACGTGTCGAAGGCGATGGTGGCGCAGACGTACGACGCGACGCGGATGACGAAGCTCGCCGAGTCGTTCTTCACGTCGCTGGGCCTCGAGCCGCTGCCCGCGACGTTCTGGGAGCGGTCGATGCTCGTCCAGCCCGAGGGCAAGAAGGTCGTGTGCCACGCGAGCGCGTGGGATCCGACGTGGTCGGGCGACGTGCGCATCAAGATGTGCACCAAGGTGAACCAGGAGGACCTCATCACCCTCCACCACGAGCTCGGCCACGACTACTACTTCCTCTACTACCACCAGCTGCCGATGCTGTTCCAGGACGGCGCCAACGACGGCTTCCACGAGGCGATCGGCGACGCGGTCGCGCTGTCGGTGACGCCGGCCTACCTGAACAAGGTGGGCCTCTTGAAGAAGGTCGCCGACAACGAGAAGGCGGTGGTCGATCAGCAGATGTACACCGCGCTCGAGAAGATCGCGTTCCTGCCGTGGGGCCTGCTCGTCGACAAGTGGCGGTGGGAGGCGTTCAGCGGGAAGATCACGCCCGCGCAGTGGAACGATCGGTGGTGGGAGCTGCGCCGCCAGTACCAGGGCATCGTGTCGCCGGTGCCGCGCGCGGCGACCGACTTCGATCCGGGCGCGAAGTATCACGTGCCGGCGAACACGCCGTACCTGCGCTACTTCCTCGCCGCGATCCTGCAGTTCCAGATGCACCGCGCGCTGTGCCAGACCGCCGGCTGGAAGGGGCCGCTGCACGCGTGCTCGATCCACGGCAGCCAGGAGGCGGGCGCGAAGCTCGCGGCGCTGCTCGCGATGGGCTCGAGCAAGCCGTGGGCCGACGCGCTCGAGGCGCTCACCGGGCAGCGGGAGATGGACGCGACCGCGATCCTCGACTACTTCGCGCCGCTGCACGCCTACCTGAAGGAGCAGAACGCGGGCCAGACCTGCGGCTGGTAGCTACTTCGCTGCCTTCCAGTCGGCGTTCTTCATCGCGGCGGCGAGCGCGCACATCATCGCCTCGCCGATCTCGTCCGGCGACCAGCGCGCGCTCACGCGCACCGACGTCTCGCCGCTGTCGATGACGAACCGCGAGAGGAGCCGCGCCACCGGCGGCTTGCAGTCGCCGGGCACGCGGCCCTCGAGGTCCTTCTGCGCGGCGCGCAGGCCGGCGGCGATCGCGGTGGCGACGGCCTGGTCGGAGACGAAGACCTCGCCGTCGAGGCGGATCTCGGTCGTCGAGACGCGCAGCCACGACTGCGCGCCGTTGACGGCGAAGCTGGCGATCGGCCGCGACGGCGAGGCCGCGGAGATGATGACCGCGTCGGCGGGCGCGCCGCTCAGGCGCTCGATGATCGCCGTGGGTCCGGTGCTCTTGCCGGCGTGGCGATCGTCGGCGGATTGCGCCCAGCCCTCGGTGACGACGACGAGCAGGTCCTTGCCGCGCGAGCGCTTGACGAGCTTGCCGCGGATCGGGAGCCAGTCCTGCTTCGGGAGCTGGCGGTTGGCCTCGTCGAGGTCGACGTCGGCGAGCGCCTGCTCCGGGCCGCGGATGACGACGAGCAGCTCGCCGTCGCGGAACGCGATCAGCACCTCGTCGGGCTGGTCGGGCTTGCGCGCCCTGTCCTTCGATCCCTCGCCGAGCCCGAGGCCGTCGAAGTTGCGGAGCCAGAAGACGACCTCCGCGTCGGACGGCACCTGATCGAGGACGCGCGGGTCGCCCTTGAACGTCCGCGGCGCGGGCGGCGGCTCGGGGACGAACCAGGTCGCGTGATCGCGGACGGCGCGCCAGGTCTGGCCGAAGCGGAAGAAGAGGAGCGGCCCGAGCGCGACGAGCGCGACGAGCGCGAGCCGCATGGTGAAGCGATCGCCGGAGGTGAGCGACGAGGCCGCGGGCCGGGCCGGGCCCTTCGCGCTCGCGGCCTCGTCGCTCACC
>JAIOII010001504.1 GCA_019912685.1 Kofleriaceae bacterium | reverse complement strand
GGCCGGCGACGCGCCCCGCAGCGCGCCGAGCACGTCGCTCGCGCTCGCGCCCGTCCACGCCCTCGCGCGCACGAGGAAGTCACCGACGACCACCGCCTGCAGCGGCGCGTGACGGAAGTGGAGGAGCGTGCGCTCGCGGAGCTGCCGCGTCGCTTCCTCGAGGTGCTGCGCCAGCGCCGCGTCGTCGAGGCTCATCACGTTCGTGCGGGTGAGCGCGAGGCACGCGCGCGCGGCCGCCGGCCGTAGCTCCTCTTCCCATCGCCGCGCGACCTCGCGCCAGAGCTTCCGCTCCCACACCTCGGCCGCGCGCTTCGCGCGCCGCCGCAGCTCGGGGTGGAGCAGGAACAGGAGCTTGAAGACGAACCTGGGCGGCGCCTTGCCCGGCGGCTTGATCACGGCCGGCGGCGTGTCGCCCCAGATCGGCAGCCTCGGCGCGCCGGCGATGATCGGACGCATGTAGACGTGACCGGCGACGCGCGCGACGTCGAAGCCGGCGAGCATCGCGCCGACCTCCGCGAAGCCCTCGGCGAAGCCGGTCTGCTGCGCCGGGGTGAGCACGGCGTCGAGGTAGCCCGTGAGCACGCCGTCGACGTGCGCCTCGTCGCGCCGCCACGCTCCGGCGCCGGGTGGATCGAATCGCGTCATCGCTTGCCTTTCCCTTTCCCGCGCGGCCTCGGCTCGAGGTCGCGTCCGAGGAGACGACCGACCGCCCAGATGACGGTCTGGGCCGCCTGCTCCGGCGTCTGGCCGGGGAGCTCCATCATGGTTCGCAGCGTCATCGACGAGCACAGGAGCGCGATCACGGTCGCCGCGCGCTCGCGCTCGGACGGTGAGAGGTCGCGCAGCTCGCCGGCGAGCAGGGACTCCATGTGTGCGACGCGGCGCGCGCCCTCGCCGCTCTCGCGCCGCACCGTCATGATCGGCTCGCTCTGGAGCGCCGTGCGCACCACCTCGCTGAGCGAGCCCGCGAGCGCGAACTGCTCGCGGATCGTCGCCGGCAGCTCGTCGACGCTGCTCGCCGGCCGGTACGGCCCGCGGAGCCGGCGCAGGTGCATCGCGGTCTCGTGGAACAGCGTCCGCTTGTCGGCGAAGTGGCGATAGACGGTCGGCACCGACACGGCCGCCTCGCGCGCGACCGCCGGGATCGAGAGCTCGGCGACGCCGCGCCCGAGGATGCGCACGCACGCCTCGAGGATGCGCACGCGCGTCTGGTCGGCCATCTCGGCCCGGCGGTCGGCATAGGACGGCTGCGTGTCAGTCAAGATACGATCCATATCGTGACAATATGGATCGTGTCAACACCGTTCACCCGACCGCGTCTGGTGGCACGATGCACCCGTGCTGGCGCTCGTCCGCTCGATCCCCGACAGCTACGCCCAGGCCCTCACCGCCGTCCCCGCCGATCCGCCGATCGACGTCATCGAGGCGCGCGCCCAGCACGCGGCGTACGCGGTGGCGCTCGCCGGGCTGGGCGTCGAGGTGATCACGCTCGCCGCGGACGAGGCGCACCCCGACTGCGTCTTCGTCGAGGATGCCGCGGTCGTCGCCGGCGAGGTCGCGGTCATCACGCGCCCGGGCGCGCCCTCGCGCCAGGGCGAGGTCGACGCCGTCGCGGCGGCGCTCGCCGGCCGCATCGAGCTCCACCGCATGCCGGCGCCGGCGACGCTCGACGGCGGCGACTGCCTGCGCCTCGGCCACACGATCTACGTCGGCCGCTCGGCGCGCACGAACGACGTCGGCGTGAGCTTCCTCCGCCAGATCCTCGCGAGCCGCGGCATCACCGTCGTCTCGGTGCCGCTCCCGCCCGAGGTCCTCCACCTCAAGTGCGTGTGCGCGCGCCTCGACGACGAGCGCGTGCTGGTCGCGGACGGCTCGCTCCCCGACGACACCTTCGGCGAGGCCACCGTCGTCCGCATCCCCGCCGACGAATCCTACGCCGCCAACGTCCTCACCATCGGCGCCACCGCGCTCTGCGCCGACGGCTTCCCGCAGACCCGCGCGACGCTCGAGGCCGCCGGCTTCCGCACGATCCCGCTCGTCACCACCGAGGCGCGCAAGGCCGACGGCGCGCTGACGTGCATGTCGATCCTCATCTGAGCGCGCCGTCAGCCTGCGCGGCGCAGGCTGGCGCGGCGCGCCAGGTAGTGGCGGATGCGGGCGCGCACCTCGCCGGCGCGCACGGGGCCGCTCCCGACCACGCCCTTCACCGAGGTGGACGTCGCGGACGGTGTGTGCGCGCGCCGGCAGATGACCGTCCGCCTGGCCGCGAGCCAGATCGGCCGGTGCTCGCCGGTGACGACGACGCGCCACGCCTCGATGCCGACCTGCCCGCCCCACGTCTTCTCGCGCACGACGCCCCACGGCAGGAGATCGCCGGGTCCGATGTCCTCGGACGGGGTCGGCGCCCACGCCACGCGGCGCGTCGTGCTCGGACGTCTTCTCGGCATCCCCGGCTGGATCGGCCGCCCGCGCCGATCGTGAAGGTCAGCGCACGCGATGGAGGCCGTCGGCGCGGCCCGGCACGCGCTTGACGAGTGGGTCGCCGCAGCCGTCGGCGTCGCACGGGCGCGCGGTGTCGTCGACCAGGCTCGTCGGCCGCTTCAGGCTGATGTGGCTGTGGTGGTGGTGATGGTAGTACCAGCCGGCGCCGCCGTTGGTCGTCTCGTACGCGAGCACGATGTTGTCGCACGCGGCGGTCGTCAGCCAGCCGTTCGCGCACAGCGTGTTCAAGGCCGACACGAGCTGCGGCCCGGCCTGACCGTCGACGCCGATCACGCGCGTGCGCGTGCTCTCGAACACGAAGCCGAGGAACAGCGCGTGCCGCCACACGTCGAGCGTCGTCGGCGGCGCCGTGCAGTGGTGCTGGTCGGCGCCGCCGCTCGTGTGCGGGCAGATCGGGCGCAGACGGTTGTCGGACGTGCCGCTCTGGTAGTACGCGAGGTCGATGTCGAAGCCGTTGGTGTGCGTGTTCGCCGGATGCCCGGGCTGACCGATCGCCGTGCCGGGGATGGCGCCGTTGGCCTCGCTCATGTCGCCGAGGCCGAGCGCGCCACCGTTGCCGGCGGTCCACGCCGCGGCCTTGCACGCGGTCTTCGAGGTCGCGTACGCGACGAGCATCATCAGATCCCGGCGCAGGTAGCTGCGGTACTGGTTGTTCGAGGTCTCGCCGTTGATCGGGTAATCGTCCCACGCGGCGTTCGTGCGCGGGTCGAACGTCACGAGATCGCCGCAGCTCGTGCCGGTGCAGTCACGCGCGGGCAGGCCGCTGCACGTCGGACCCGGGCCGGGGCCGGGACCACCGCTCATCTGCTCCACGCACTCGCCGCCGACGCACGCCATGCCTTCGCCGCACGACGTCGGCGTGCAGCTGCACGCCGTACCGCACGTCGGATCGCAGTCGTCGCCCTGCGCGGGCACGCACGAGCCGTCGCCGTCGCACGTGCCGCTGCACGTGTGCGCCGCGCAGTCGGGCCAGCACAGCGCGCCGACGTCGGAGCCCGACAGGTTCCAGCAGCGCGAGCCGGCAGGACAACCTGCTTGCGCGCCGCCCGACGGGCACGCGCCTGTCGCGCGCACCATGCACACGCCGTAGATGCACACGCCCTCCTGCCCGCCGTCGTCGGCGCACTGCGCGTCGCACGAGCACGCGCCGCCGGGCGCGACGTTCCCTGGCGCGGGCGCGTCGGGCGCCGACGTGCGCGCGTCCGTCGCCGTGGTGTCCGCGGCGTCGACGTCGCCGGTCGCCGCCGCATCGCCGTCATCCGTGCCGGGCGAGTTGCCCGGACCGAAACCGCACCCGCTGATGCCACACAGAACCAGAACCAGGATCCCGATCGTCGTCTTCACGTCCGCCCCGAAGCTAGATGTGGGGCCGACACGTACACCGGAGCCTCCGGCGCCGTCAACTCGTATTCGAGATGCCGCGTCAGCGCGCGACGAGGCCGGCCGCCGTCGGTGAGACGCCGGTGAGTGTCGGCCGCGCGGTGAGGCCGCCGTCGGAGCCGAGCTCGAAGACGTGGATCGCGCGCGGGTTGCCGGCGAGCGAGTAGAGGAAGCCGCGATCGGGAGTCACCGCGAGATCGATCGCGCCGGCGCCGGTCGGCGCGGTGACGCCCGAGGCGTCGCGCAGCGTGAGGGTGCCGTCCTCCGCGATCGCCACGCCGGTGATCGTCGCGCTCGCGGCGTTGGCGACGTACGCGAAGCCGCCCGACACGACGAGCCAGCACGCGGCCGTCTGGCTGGTGGCGAGCGCCGACGTGATCGGCGTGAGCGTGCCGGTCGGCGAGATCGCGTACGAGCTCACCGACGAGCCGTCGGGCGTGCCCGGGCCGACCTCCGCGACCACGAGGTGCCCCTCCGGGCTGAAGTCGATCGCGAACGGCTGCATGCCGGCCGACGTCTGGAACGCGCCGGGCTGGGCGACGCCATCGACCACGGCGAACGTCGAGAGCCGGTGCGCGAAGCGCTCGGCGACGACGAGGAACCGGCCGTCGGGCGTGAACGTGATGTTGGTCGGGCGCACGTCCGTGGCCGCGCTCAGCGGACGCGTCGAGCCGGCGATCGGCACGAGCTCGTCGCCGACGACGCGGAAGCCGCTGAGGTTCGCGCCGACCGGCGTCGCCATCGGGTCGCCCTGGTTGGCGACGTACACCGTGCCGCCGCGCACGGTGACGCTCACCGGCCGCACGCCGCCGGCGTCGACGGTCGAGAGCTCGGTGAGCTGGCCCGCACGATCGAGCGCGAGCATCGAGATCGAGTCGTCGCCGGTGTTGACCGCGAAGAAGCGATCGCTCGCGGCGTCGAACACGAGCGCGCCCTGGCTGCCGAGCCCGCCGCCGCTGCCCGCGCCGCCCGTATCGTAACGGCCCATGCGGCTCAGGCTGCCGTTGGTCGCGCGCACGTACGCGGCGACCTGGTTCGCGCCGCTCGGGTTCGACAGCGTGTACACGGCCGGCGGCGCGAGCTGCGGCCCGGGCGGGCCTTCCGGGCCTGGCTGCCCGTCCGAGCCGTCGGAACCGTCTTCACCGTCCTCGCCGTCGATGCCGTCCTCGCCCGCCGGGCCGGGCTCACCGTCCATGCCGTCGGTCACGCACGCCGACAGCGCGAGCGCCATCATCGAGATGTTTGCCAGTCGCATCATCCTTCGTCCCTTCGCAATGGGTCCGGCACCTCGCCGGTCGCGTTGGGTACGTCGGGATCCGGAAAGCGTTACGCGCGCGATCACGAGCTCGTCGCGTGTTCGTACCGGCGCGGCGATTGACGTGTACCGCTCGGGTGTTAGTGTGCGTCGCGTGAAGGACGTGGAGCGGTTGCCGGTCAAGATCACGATCCGCCTCAGCCCGTACGAGGCGCGCGCGCTGTGGAAGCTGCGGACGCACGGGCTGCCGGAGGGCGCGCGGCCGCGCACGACGACCCAGGTGCTCGTCCACGCGCTCCTCTCGGCGGCCTCCGAGCGCTCGCACAAGTAGCGCTACATCTCGCAGCCGTCGCTCCCGTTGAGCGGCTTGCACGTGTCGTTGCCGGCGCCGCCGTCGATCACGCCCGTGCCGCCGTCCTGATCCAGCGTGTCGTCGCCGTGGTGGCCGCGGAGCGTGTCGTCGCCGGTGTTGCCGAGGAGCGTGTCGTTGCCGTTGCCGCCGAGCAGCGTGTCGTGGCCGCTGCCACCGTCGAGCGTGTCGTGGCCGTTACCGCCGACGAGCATGTCGTTTCCGCCCTCGCCCTCGATCCGGTCGCCGCCCTGGCCGCCCTCGAGCAGGTCCTCGCCGTTGCCGCCGTAGATCGTGTCGTCGCCGTCGTCCCCCGCGATCAGATCGTGGCCGTCCTCGCCCGACAACGTGTCGTTCCCGGCGCCGCCCTGGAGGTCGTCCTGGCCGTTGCCGCCGTAGATCGTGTCGTCGCCCTCGTCGCCGGCGATCAGATCGTGGCCGTCCTCGCCCGACAACGTGTCGTTCCCGGCGCCGCCCTGGAGGTCGTCATGGCCGTTGCCGCCGGCGATGGTGTCGATGCCAGCCCCGCCCATGATCCGGTCGTGCCCGTTGCCGCCCTCGATGGCGTCGGGGCCGGCGCCGCCGTAGATCGTGTCGGCGCCGTTCTCGCCGTCGATCCTGTCGGCGCCGTTCTCGCCGTCGAGCGTATCGTCGCCTTGCTGGCCGAGGAGCCAGTCGGGGCCGTCGCCGCCGAAGACGGTGTCATCGCCCTGCTCGCCGGTGACCACGTCAGCTCCCTCGTCGGCGTAGACGACGTCGTCGCCCGCGCCGGCGGACACGACGTCGTCGCCGGGCCCGGCGAAGACGATATCGTTGCCGCCGCGCGCGAGGATGACGTCATTGCCGCCGAGCGCCATGAAGCACTCGTCCGCGTTGGTGCCGACCAGGACGTCGTCACCGTCCGTGCCCGGCACCGGGAGGTACCCGTCCGGGCATACCGGCGTCACCGCGTACGCGACTCCCGATCGTTCGTCGACGTCCTCGTGCGTTCCCATCGTCAACGTCATCGCCTCCTGCGCGGCGATCCACGCCTTCGCCTCCTCGATGAACCTGTCCTCGTCGAACATCGCGTCGAGGTCTGCCGCCGCCGCCGCCATCTCCTCCGTCGTCCTCGCCTCGTCCGCCGGCGGATCGACCGCGCACGCCACGAGCCCCAGCATCGACAATCCCAGTCCCATTCCGATCGCTCGCATTTCGTTGCCTCCTTTTCAGGCGAGCGCAACATGGGCCGCCCTCGCGCATCGGCAAGGCGCGGCACCTCGATAGTGTCCGACGCCGTCCGATGAGAGCGGCTCGACGCGCGCGCGTCATCGCGACGTGCGCGTGAAGCTACCGACCACCGCGTAGACGACGAGCGGCGCGAGCATCGCCGGCAGCAGCTCGAAGACATCGGCGGCCCACGGCCCCCGCGCCCACCAGAAGACGGTCACGAGCCCGGTCGCCATCATGAGGAGGCCGAGGGCGGGCGGCAGCGGCAGGCGGGCGAGCCGGATCACGAGCACGGGACCGATCGTCGCGCCGAGCGCCGACCACGCGCCGAGCACGAGCGTCAGCACGCTGTCGTCGGCGGTGAGCGCGAACACCACCGCGGCGCTCGCGATGAGGAGCGTCGTCAGCTTGCCGATCGCGTAGGTCCGCCAGCGCGCCGGCAGCTCCTGCGAGACGGCGGCGGAGCACGAGAGGACCTGCGAGTCGGCGGTCGACATCGTGGCCGCGAACACGCCGGCGAGGAGCACGCCGATCAGGATCTCGGGCAGGACGCGATCGGCGATCGCGGCGAGCGCGCCTTCGGCGGCGACCGCCGCGTCCTCCGCCGGCACGCCGGCGATCAGGTCGGGGACCAGGACGCGCGCGTAGAGTCCGGCCGCCACCGCGGCGATGCTGAACGGCACGTACCAGAGGAAGTAGATCGCGGTCGCCCGGCGGATCGCGGGGACCGAGCGGATCGCCATGCTGCGCACGAGGATGTGCGGCTGGCCGATCGCGCCGAGCCCGCCGGCGACGAAGCCGAGGAGGTAGAGCCCGAAGCCGAAGGCGAGCTGCTCGGGCACCCAGTCGACGAGCTCGGGATCGTACGCGGCGAGCGCGTCGCCGAGCGCGCTCGGGCCACCGACCTCGGCGGCGGCGAACGCGACGAGCAACGCGAGCGAGACGAGCATGACGATCGCCTGCGCCGCGTCGGTCCAGATCGAGGCGCGGAGGCCACCGGCGAGGCAGTAGGCGACGACGATGACGCCGCCGAGGAGGATGCCCGGCGCGAGCCCCCAGTCGAACAGCCCGTCGAGCGCCGCGCTCCCGGCGCGGAGCTGCGCGCCGGCGTAGCCGCTCAGGAAGAGCACGGTCAACACCGACGTCGTGATCGCGAGCGACCGCGCGCTCACGCGTCGATCGTCGAGCGCGACCAGCTGCGAGACCGTGATCGCGCCGAGTTGCCCCGAGCGCGCGCGCACGCGCGGGTGGACCCAGAGCCAGGCCACGACGTCGCCGGCGATCCACCCGGCCTGCAACCAGACCGCCTGGACGCCGAACCGGTACGCGAAGCCGAGGAGCCCGATGAACATGAAGCCGCTGTTGTTGGTCGCGGCCGACGACAGCGCGGTGAGCCACGGGCTCACGCTGCGCCCGGCGAGCACGTAGTCCTCGACGCTGGCCTGGCGCATGCGCGCGGCGGCCAGGCCGATCGCGCCGAACGCCGCGATGCACGCCAGGAACGCGGCGGCGACGATCATGCGCGTGCGGAGGGCAGCGTCTCGACGGAGCGCTCGGCGAGGAAGTCGGGCCGCGGCGGGAGCCCGCCGAACGGCTCGACCAGCCGGTTGGAGACGGCGTTGTAGCAGAGGAAGATGTTGTGCCGGGGGAAGGGCGTGACGTTGCCCGCGGAAGCGTGCAGGAGGTTACAGTCGAAGAACACGACGGTGCCGGCGGGGCCCGTGGCCGACGCGACCCCGACGCCCTCGGAGAGCCGCGTGATCGCCGCCGGGTCGGGCGAGCCGAAGTGCTGCTCGCGCAGCGACACCTTGTAGTGATCCTGCGGCGTGAGGCCGGCGCAGCGCACGTACCACATGTGCGAGCCGGGCACGACGAGCAGCGGGCCGTTGTGCTCGGTGTTCTCGGTGAGCAGCAGCGACGCCGACAGCGCGCGCATGCGCGGCATGCCGTCTTCGACGTGCCAGGTCTCGAAGTCCGAGTGCCACGAGAACGGCGCGCCCTCGAACGCCGGCTTGAAGTTGATCCGCGACTGGTGCACGTAGACGTCGTCGCCGAGGAGCTGGCGGGCCGCGCCGGCGAGGCGCTCGTCGGCGGCGAGCTCGGCGAACGCGCCCTGATCGCGATGGACGCGGAACAGCGATCGCACCGCGCGGCTCCGCGGCTCGAGCACGACGTCGTCCCGGTCGGGCGCCGCGGGATCGATCGCCGCGGCGCGGCGTTCGGCCTCGTGCAGGAGCATCGTCACCTCGGTGGGCGACAGCAGGTTGCGCACCACGACGTAGCCGTCGCGGTGATAACGCGCGCGCTGCGAGCGGTCGAGCGGCCCCGGACCGTGGCCCCAGATCACCGGGTCCGCGCGGCCAACCAGCTCGCTGGCACCGCCGACGCGCGACGCGTAGGGATCGTGGTGCTCCGCGATCACCGCCCACCCTCCGCGACGAGCAGCGGATACGCGCCGCTCGCGTCGTGCACCTCGGTCCCGACGACCGGCGGGTTGAACACGCAGACGAGCCGCAGCTCGGTCTCGGCGCGGAGCACGTGCTCGTCGTGCTTGTCGAGCGCGTAGACCGTCCCGTCCGCGATAGGGAAGACCTCGCCGGTCGCGAGGTCCTCGATGCTGCCGCGGCCGGCGACGCAGTACACCGCCTCGAGGTGGTTGCGGTAACACATGCGGGTCTCGGTCCCCGCGTGGATGATCGTGTCGTGCAGCGAGAAACCCATGCGGTCGCCGGCGAGCAGCAGGCGGCGGCTGGTCCAGGTCTCGGCCGAGACGTGGCGTTCGGGCGGGAGCCCGGCGAGCGTGCGGACGATCATGACGCCACCGCCTGGAGCCGGCGGCGCGACTGGCGATCGCCGGGTGATTCGTCGAGCGCGAGACCGACGGCGCGCTCCAGCCGATCGAGCCCCTCGGCGAGCTCGTCGGGCTGGATGGTGAGGGGCGTGAGCAGCTTGACGACGTGATCGTCGGCGCCGGCGGTCTCGATGATGAGCCCCTGCGCGAAGGCGTGCGTCGAGATGCGCCGGGCGAGGCTCGGGTCCGCGCAGGCGAGGCCGAGGATGAGGCCGCGGCCGCGGACCTCGGCGTTGCACGGCCCCGCCAGCCGGGTGAGCCGCTCGCGCGCCGCCGCCGAGCGCTCCTCGACGGCGCGGGTCAAGGTCGCGTCGCTCCAGAAGTGCTCGAGCGCGGCGGCCGCGGTGACGAACGCGGGGTTGTGGCCGCGGAAGGTGCCGTTGTGCTCGCCGGGTTGCCACGCGTCGAGCTCGCGGCGCAGGAGCGTGATCGCGAGCGGGAGCCCGTAGCCCGACAGCGACTTCGAGAGGCACACGATGTCGGGCGTGATCCCGGCCTCCTCGAAGCTGAAGAACCCGCCGGTGCGGCCGCAGCCGACCTGGATGTCGTCGACGACGAGGAGCGCGCCGAGGCGCCGCGCGAGATCGGCGAGGGCGCGCAGCCACGGCGTGCGCGCCACGTTCACGCCGCCCTCGGCCTGCACGGTCTCGAGCAGGAACGCGGCCGGCGCATCGACGCCGCTCGACCCGTCGGCGAACAGCGACTCGAGGTACGCGATCGAGTCGGTGTCGGCGCCGAGATAGCCGTCGAACGGCGCGCGCACGACGTTGGTGAGCGGGACGCCGGCGGCGCGTCGCTTGGTCGCGTTGCCCGTCACCGCGAGGGAGCCGAGCGTCATCCCGTGGAACGCGTTGGTGAACGAGACGACCGTGGTCCGGCCGGTGACCTTGCGCGCCAGCTTGAGCGCGGCCTCGACGGCGTTCGTGCCGGTCGGCCCGGGGAACATGACCTTGTAGGACAGGTCGCGCGGTCGCAGCACGCGCCGCTCGAAGGCCTCGAGGAAGCGGATCTTCGCGCCGGTCGCCATGTCGAGCGAGTGGACGACGCCGTCGTCGGTCAGGTACTCGAGGAGCGCCTGCTTGAGCACCGGGTGGTTGTGTCCGTAGTTGAGCGCGCCCGCCCCGGCGAAGAAGTCGAGGTATCGCTTGCCCTGGTCGTCCTCGAGCCAGACGCCGCGCGCGCGGGTGAACACGGTCGGGAACGTGCGGCAATACGTCCTGACCTCGGATTCGAGTCTCTCGATGGTCTCCATGATTCCTTTCACGACGAAGCAGGCAGCGGTCCGATGCGCAGGAGGTTCTCGTCGGGGTGGGGCTCGGGGAACAGGCGCGCGGGAAAGCACGTGGCCTCCTCGCACGGGATGCGGTGTCGGCGCGCGACGCCGCGGAACAGCGCGAGCGACGCCTGGTTGTCGGGGCTGACGGTGGCGCACAGGTAGCGCACGTCGCGGCACGCCGGCGCCGCCAGCACGCCGTCGAGCATGCGGCCGGCGAGGCCGAGGCCGCGGGCATCGGGCGCGACGCCGACCTGCCAGACGAACAGCGACGTCGGCTGCGTCGGCGGGCGGTAGCCGGCGACGAAGCCGACGATCGCGCCGTCTCGCTCGGCGACGATGCTCGTGTCGGCGAAGTGTGAGCAGACGAGGAGGTAGGCGTAGGCCGTGTTGCGCTCGAGCCCGCCGATCGCGGGCAGGAGCCGCCAGATCGCCGCGGCGTCGTCGGTCCGCGGCGGACGGAGGGTCACGCGAGCATCCGACATCGCGTCTCCTCCTCCTCGGTCGCCGGCGCCCGCGGCGTCTCCAGATCGCGCCAGCGCGGACCGAACACGGCGGGGTCGAGCGCGTCCTCGAACAGCTCCGCGTGCGCCGCGCGCGTCAGGCCGGGGATCTGATGGGGATCGACCACCACGCTGACGTGGCTGCGATCGGCCGCGTGGGCGACGAGGCGCGTGTCGGCGTCGCGGAAGGCGGCCGGGGCGAACGGGGCGCCGACCGCGCTGACGGTGCCGGCGCGCGACCAGCGCGTCACCTTGCCGATGCCGCGCAGCTCGTCGACCAGGGCGTCGAACTCCGCGCGCGCCGCGGGCGAGCCGGCGACGTCGAACACCAGCCGGATCTCGGCGGGCGCGCTCGCGATGAGATCGATCGGGACCTGCCGCCGGCTGGCGGCGGCAGGTCCCGATC
>JAIOII010001503.1 GCA_019912685.1 Kofleriaceae bacterium | reverse complement strand
CTGTGGCGCGCCGGGCGGCTCGCGTACGACGCCGATCGCGTCCCCGAGGCGGCGACGTTCCTGTGGCGGCTCATCACCGAGCTCCCCGACGAGGCCTTCGCCGGCGACGCCGTCGGGTTCGTCGTCGCGCGCACCCGCTCGGTCGACGTGAAGACGCTCTGGTCGCGGCTGTCCGCGCTCTACCCGGGCCTCGAGCACACCGCCGTCGCCGACAACCTCCTGTGGGCGCTGGCCGACCTGGCCGAGCACGAGCTCGCCGATCCCGCGGCGGCGCGCGAGCTCTACGACCGCATCCCGCGCGACCACCCCGAGAGCGGGCTGCGCGACGACGCGCGCTGGCACGCGGCGAGGATCTCGCGCGAGCACGGCGATCCGCAGGGCGCCGCCGAGCGCCTGCGCGCGCTGCTCGCGACCCGCGAGGTCGCGATCGGCGCCGGCTCCTACTTCTCGGTGTGGCTCGACGACGCGCAGCTCGAGCTGGGCCGCGTGCTGCGCGACGACCTCCACGACCTGCCGGGCGCGGCGGAGGCGTTCGCCGAGCTGCCCGACGACTACCCGAAATCGATCCTCGTCGACGACGCGCTCCACGAGCTCGCCGCCACGGAGCTGGCGCGCGGCAACGCCGCCGCCGCATGCCGCGCGGCGAAGCGCCTGCTGAAGAAGGACCCCGAGTCGCGCCATGCCGCCCGAGCCCGAGAGCTCGAGGCCGGGTGCTGAGGAGGCACGAGGCGCGTGATCCAGCTCCATGATGTCGGCGTTCGCTTCGACCACCGCGCGGTGCTCGAGGGCGTGAACCTGACCGTGCCGCGCGGCGCACGCGTCGGCATCATCGGCCCGGCGGCGTCGGGCAAGAGCGTGCTCGTGAAGCTCATCGCCGGCCTGGTGGCACCGACGAGCGGCCGCCTCGTCATCGACGGCACCGACATCACCGGCATGTCGGAGGAGCGGCTCGCGCCGGTGCGCGCGCGCATCGGCATGCTGTTCCAGAACTACGCGCTCTACGACTTCCTCACCGTCGAGGGCAACGTCGGCTTCCCGCTCGTGCGCCGCGGCGAGGCCGCCGACGTCGTCGCCCAGCGCGTGCGCGACCGCCTGCGCGCGGTCGGGCTCGCCGGCAGCGAGGCCAAGATGCCGTCGCAGCTCTCGGGCGGCATGAAGAAGCGCGTCGGCATCGCGCGCGCGACGATCGCCGCGCCCGAGCTCGTGCTCTACGACGAGCCGACCGCCGGCCTCGACCCGGTGACGACGTCGAAGATGTACGACCTCCTGCGCGCCGATCACGACCAGAGCGGCGCGACCGCGATCGCGGTCTCGTCCGACGTGGCGGCGCTCGTCACCTTCGTCGACACGGTCGTGTTCGTGTACCAGGGCCGCGCCCACTACCAGGGGCCGGCGGCGACGGTGGCCGACGCCCCCGATCCGGTGGTCCGCCAGTTCGTTCGCGGCGCCCTCGACGGCCCGCTCGTGGGATAGGCTCGCGACGACGATGTTCGGGGAGAAGGCCATCACCAGCATCGGCAGCCGCGCGGTCGCGGTCAGCCGGGAGATCGGTGGCATCACGATCCTCTTCGCCCAGATCCTGCGCGCGCTCGTCCCGCCGCGGCTCGACGGCCGCGAGCTGGTGAAGAACCTGCACAAGATGGGCAACCGCTCGGTGCCCATCGTGGCGCTCACCGCGTTCTTCACCGGCGGCCTCATGGTCGTGCAGTCGGCGCCGTTCGTGCAGCGCCTGCAGGCGACCTCGCTCGCCGGCTGGGCCGCGGGCTACGCCGTCCTGCGTGAGGTCGGGCCGATCCTCATCGCCCTCATGTTCTCGGGCCGCGTCGGCGCCAACAACACCGCCGAGCTCGGCACGATGACCGTGACCGAGCAGCTCGACGGCCTGCGCGCGCTCGCGATCGATCCGATCCGCTACCTCATCGTGCCGCGCGTCGTGTCGATGATGGTGATGCTCGTGTGCCTGACCGTGATCGGCGACCTGATCGCGCTCCTGGGCGCGATGCTCGTCGCCAAGGCCGTCCTCGACATCGAGTTCGGCATCATGTACGCGAGCTTCGTCGAGAACCTGGCGCCCGAGGACTTCCTCCACGGCGTCTACAAGTCGCTCGCCTTCGGCCTCTCGATCGCGGTGACCTCCTGCTACTTCGGCGTCACCGTGCGCGGCGGCGCGGTCGGCGTCGGGCGCGCCGTCAACGCCGCCGTCGTCGCGGCGGCGGTCTCGGTGATGCTCCTCGACTTCTTCCTCACCTACCTGAACGTCTGACCCATGAGCTTCGTCGTCCATACCATCTCGGCCGTCGGCGCCTTCGCCGTCGGCGGCGTGCGCGCCGCGCTCGAGCTGTGGATGGTCTTCGTCGGGACGATCGCCGGCATCTGGCGCATGTACGGCCGGCGCGGCGCCAGGCGGCCGCCGGGCGCGCTGGTCGAGCAGATGTGGGCCATCGGCAACAAGTCGTTGCTCTTCATCATCGTCACCATCGGCTTCATCGGGATGGTGATGATCTACCAGGCGTGCCTCCAGTTCTCGCGCGCCGTCGGCGACCTGTCCCAGGTCGGCGTCCAGTTCCTGCGCCTCATCGTCTCGGACCTCGGCCCGACGCTCACCGCGATGATGCTGGCGACCCGCGTCGGCGCCGGCATCGCCGCCGAGATCGGCTCGATGAAGGTGACCGAGCAGGTGGACGCGCTGCGCATGTCCGGCGTCCTGCCGGTCGACTACCTGCTCGTGCCGCGCTTCCTCGCGTCGATCGTGATGACGCTCGGGCTCGCGATCCTCGGCTGCGCGATCATGTACGCCGCCGGCGGGCTCACCGCGTGGCTCTCGTTCGAGGTCAACCCGCGCATCTTCTTCGACACCGCGATGGTGCGACCGCGCCACGTCATCCTCGGCCTGATGAAGGCGCTGGCGTACGGCGCCGCGATCCCGATCGTCAGCGGCTTCTGCGGGTTGCGCGCCCGCGGCTCGAGCGAGGGCGTCGGCTGGGCGACGACCGCCGCCGTCGTCGGCAGCTCGTTCGCGGTCATCTCGATCGACTTCATCCTGTCGGTCGGCGCGCTCTGGCTCCTGGGAGGCGACCTGTGACGGCACCGACCTCGCTCATCGAGTTCCGCGACGTCCACAAGGCGTTCGACGGCAAGCCCGTCCTGCGCGGCATGACCCTGTCGGTCGGCAAGGGCGAGATCCTCTTCATCATCGGCACGTCGGGCGTCGGCAAGTCGGTGACGATCAAGCACCTCGTCGGCTTCCTGCGCATCGACCAGGGCGAGATCTGGTTCGACGGCAAGCGGGTCGACCAGCTCGACGAGAAGGGCTTCTACGACGTCCGCCGCCGCATCGGCATGGTGTTCCAGAACGCGACCCTCTTCGACTCGATGACGCTGGCCGAGAACGTCGCCCTGCCGCTCCGCAAGCACAAGAAGCTGCGCCAGGCGACGGCGCTCGCCGAGGCGATGGGCCGCCTCGAGCAGGTGTACCTGACCGGCTTCGCCGATCGCTTCCCCGCCGAGCTCTCCGACGGCATGCGCAAGCGCGCGGCGATCGCGCGCACGCTCACGATGGAGCCCGAGGTCGTCCTCTTCGACGAGCCGACCACGGGCCTCGACCCGGTCAACGCGCGCCGCATCGACCGCCTCATCCTCGAGCTCTCGCGCAACCTCGGCGTCACCGCCGTGGTCGTGTCCCACGACCTCGCCTCGATCTTCTCGATCGCCGACCGCGTCGCCTTCCTCTACCAGGGCCGCGTCCACGCCGTCGGTACGCCCGCCGAGATGCGCGACAGCCCCGACCCGATCGTCCAGCAGTTCATCCAGGGCCAGTCGAGCGGGCCCATGGAGACGCCCGGCTTCTGAGCGGAGGCTACGGCTGCTCGCGGCGTGGTGCGCGCGCCGGCAGCCCGGCGCGATCGTCGGGGCGGCCGATGATGCGCCACGGCGAGCGCTTGAGGATCTTGCCCAGGTCCTTCGCGTCCTCCGGGAACTCCGGGTCGCGCGACAGCTTCATCAGGCTGCCCTCGCCGCGCTCGATGATCGCCATGAGCTCCTGGGTCCCGGCGAGCAGGTGATCGACCTTCGCCATCACGCGGTCGCCGTCGGCGAGCACCGCGCGCAGGCGGCCGATCGCGTCGGGCGCCGCCGCCCCCGCCTGGCGCTCGACGCGGTCGAGGTC
>JAIOII010001502.1 GCA_019912685.1 Kofleriaceae bacterium | reverse complement strand
GGCGGCAACCCCGACGCGAGCGGGCCGCGCACGGTGCGCTTCGTCGCGATGGGCGACACCGGCGAGGGCAACACGGCGCAGCGCGAGGTCGCCACGGCGATCAAGACCGTGTGCGACGCGGCGGGCGGCTGCGACTTCGTGCTGCTGCTCGGCGACAACATCTACGACTCGGGCGTGAGCGGCACCGACGACATGCAGTGGCAGATGAAGTTCGAGCTCCCGTACCAGGATCTCGACATGCCGTTCTACGCCGTGCTCGGCAACCACGACTACGGCGGCGATCTGCTCGGGCTCGACGTCGGCGGCCTCGGCAACGAGTTCGACAAGGGGCCGCTCGAGGTGCAGTACACGGACGTCTCCGACAAGTGGGAGATGCCGGACACGCACTACACGATCAAGCTGGAGAACCTCGGGATCATCGCGCTCGACACCAACTCGATCCTGTGGAGCAACACGGATCACGGCGACCAGCGCGCGTGGTACCCGTCGGCGCTGGCCGAGATCGCGGACGCCGACTGGAAGATCGTCGCCGGTCACCACCCGTACCGCTCGAACGGCACGCACGGCAACGCCGGCAACTACGACGCGCCCGAGCTGTTCGGGATCCCGGTCCCCAACCCGCTGCCGATCCAGAACGGCAACGACCTGAAGGCGTGGTTCGACGACGTCGTGTGCGGCACCGCCGACATCTACATCTGCGGGCACGACCACGAGCGGCAGTGGCTGAACGAGCCGACGGCGCTCTGCGGCATGGAGATGATCGTGAGCGGCGCCGGCGCCAAGCTCACCGAGCTGCAGGATCGCGGCAACCAGGTCCACTGGCAGGACGACACCGAGGAAGGCTTCTTCATCTTCGAGATCACCGGCAAGCGGCTCGTCGGACGCGCCTACGGCAAGGACGCCGTGATGGACTACGAGCGCGTCCTGATGAAGCCGTAGGCTACTCGCCGAGGAAGCCGCAGACCGAGTCGGAGCGCGCGAGGTTGGCGAGGTCGGCGGAGGCGGGGCCGCACACGTGCGCGCCCTGGCACCAGGCGCCGCCGGTCTTGCACGCGACCTCGCAGCGGCTCGGGCCGGCGGCGGCGGTGGCCTCGACGCAGCGCAGGCCGGCCGCGCAGTCCTGGTCGGTGGTGCACTCGCGGCGCGTCGACATGTTGAGGACGAAGGACGGCGCGCACGCACCGGCGGTGCAGGCGAAGCCGGGCGGGCACGGGACGGCGTCGCTGCACTCGTCGCCGTCGACGCAGGTGCGGAAGTGGGCGTCGGCGATGTCGAGGCAGGCGCCCGTGGCGCAGTCGCGATCGTGCTCGCAGGAGCGCGCGCACGCGAGGAACGCGCCGCCGAAGCCCATGGCGCCGAGGCAGCGCTCGCCCGCCGCCGTGTCGCAGTCGCAGTCGAGCGTGCACGGCGACGCGCCGCACGCGCGGTCGGGCGGCGGGCCGATGGTGAGCGTGACGGGCGCGGCGGTGCCGCCGATGATCGTCCACGTGCCGGCGGTGAGGCCGGAGAGCGTGACGATGCGGGTCTGCGACGCGGCGAGCGTGCACGGCGGCGTGCGCACGAACGCGCGCGGCGTGATCGTGACGGTGTTGTCGGCGGGCTCGATCTCGACGTCGGGCATCGCCCCGAGGTCGCACGTGAGGCCGCCGTGCTCGACGGCGACGCGCGTCGAGCGGCCCTCGAGGATCGGGCTCTCGTCCTCGTAGCGGTAGAGGCGCGTCGCGGGCCGCGGCTCGAGGCGCCACGTGTACGCGCCGGCGTCGGGATCGGGGTTGCAGGCGGCGCAGGCGTCGGGATCGGTGGCGGCGTCGGAGGGGGTCGTGCCGTTGGTACCGCAGGCGGCGGCGGAGGCGGAGAGTAGAAGGGTAAGGGTAAGGGTAAGGGTAAGGGTAAGGGTAAGGCGGGAGAGGACCGGGCGGCGCATCAGTAGGGGCGTCCGCCGGTGTTGCCGCCGGGTGCGTAGTTGCAGACCACGGTCGAGCCGTACTGGAGGCCGGGGCAGTCGTGGAGCGCGCAGCCGACCTTCGTCGTCGTGCGCCACACGACCTGCGTCCAGTGGCCGCACACGCCGCTACACGAGTTGTTCTGGTAGTTGTAGTTCGCCTGCTCCTGGATCCACAGCGCGACCGCGGCGGTGCCGCTCGCCTGTCCGCCCGAGCCGTAGATGTTCTCGCCGACGTACTCCGGGTAGCCCTGCGAGCGGCCGTCGTTGTGGTCGACCAGGCCGATCGGCGGATCGACGTCGATGCACTGCTGCGCCCAGTCCTGCGCGATCTGGGCGAGCTGCGGATCCCACACGAGCGGCGGAACGCCGACCTCCGCGCGCTCGACGTTGTGCGCGTCGGTCGTGCCCACGAGCCCGGGGGGCTCGCCGACGACGGGCGGCGCGTCGATGTTCTGGCCGGTGCCTCCGCCGTCGCCGCCGCTGCCGGTGCCTCCGCCGTCGCCGTCGCCCGGACCACCGTCGATCTCTCCGGTGCACGCCGCCACCGTGAACGCGATTACGGCATGGACGACCCGCATGCTCCGATGGTACACCGGCCGCGAAAGGAGCTATTGCCGAACTAGACGCTGCCACCGATGGGTGACGGGAAGCCGGTGAGAGACCGGCACAGCCCCCGCTACTGTGACCGAGGACGAACGCGGCACGTTGCCACCGGAGACCGGGAAGGCGCCGCAAGTAGGACGAATCGGAAGTCAGGAGACCGGCCCATCGCGAAACGCTCCGGGGTGCGAGTCCATGGGACGCCATTCGGTCCACATAGCTCTTGCGTGCTCGCTTTCGGGTACGGCGGTGGCCGAGCCCGAGCCCGAGCCCCGTCCCGACGAGACGATCATCATCGACGACCGCGCGCCGCGCGGCGGCGTCGCCGATCTGGTCGGCCCCGACGAGGAAGCCCGCGACCGGCGGCGCGCGCTCGCGGCGTCGTCGTTCCTCACGCTCGTCCACGTCGACG
>JAIOII010001501.1 GCA_019912685.1 Kofleriaceae bacterium | reverse complement strand
GCCGCGCCGAGCGGGACGAGGTGCCGCGGTACGGCCGGCGGTGACGGCGCGGCGCGATGCTCGACCATGTGCGCCAGGAGGCCCTTGCCGCGCGCGTCGAGCGACAGCCACTTCACGCTCACGGTCCCGGCGTCTCTCGTCACGAGCGCGTCACCGTCGAGCGCCGCCGCCTTCGACGACAGCGCCAGCACCAGGCGCACCGTGCTCCCGCCGCCGGGCCCGATGCCCGACACCGGGATCCGCTCGAGGCCGTCGGCCGAGGCGAGCGAGCGGAACACCCGCACCAGGTCTTCCACCGTCGCGCACTGGCTGACCAGTCGCCATGCGGTTCCATCCGCCACGGCCATCAAGTGTAGGCAATTCCTGCGGGTGTAACCAGGCCGAAGCGCCAACGCCGGGTCACGGCCGCAGCCGCCCGTTGACAGCTGTTGACTGTCTCCGTCGGGTTTGTCCACAGGTGGCCGGACCTTCGCCTGGCACCTCGCTTGCGATGTCCCCCCTTCATGCGGACCAGGACGATGCTCGCCTCGCTCACCATGTGTGCCCTCCCCCTCCTCACCGGCGCCAGGGGCGACGGATGCGCGGCCAACTCGCGCTCGCCCGCCCCCGACGTCACTGGCTGGTGGGACGTCACGTACGACGATCGCCTCGACGTCGAGATCACGATCGGCGGCTCGGTGTACACGGCCGAGACCGGCGCGCAGGGCGGCAGCGTCACCATCACGCACGCGGGCCGGCCGCTCACGTTCGATCTCGACTGCGCGCGACCGGAGATCCTCTGTCCGAGCGAAGCGTGGCCGAGCCAGGTGCTCGCCGAGCAGCGCGACGTCGGCTTCGAGCACCGGATGTACGTCACGCTGCCGGTGCAGACCTGCAGCGGGCAGCTCGTGTCACCGGCGCCCGGGACCTGCGGCGCGGGCACGAACAACCCCGAGTGCGATCAGGTCTGCGACGGGGAGATCGTCACGCGCAACGAGGAGCGCTTCGGCGTGATCGGCGAGAGCGGGCGTACGTTTCGCCTGTACCTCGGCGGCGGGATCGCGACGAACGGCATCAACTGCGCGCTCATCGGCTGGTCGGTCGCCGACGCCGACCTCGAGAACGTGGGCAGCGCCGCCGACGGTGACTGGGAGGCGATCGCGATGAACGCCGGCCTCGTCACCGTCGGCTACTCGGGCGGCTGCCTCTGGGCCGGCGACCCGGACATGGACGGCGAGCTCGAGGCCCTCGTGCTCGGCGCCACGGTCAAGTTCACGACGGGGTTCACCGCCGATCGCCGGTAGGTGCCGAAAAAACCGTCCCTGGGCCCTTTCCTCGCCGATCGGCCGATGCCATGAATTCGCCATCCGACCAATCGGAGGAGATCAAGATGGCCAAGGCTAAGGGCAAGCCCGCGAAGGGCGCCAACAAGGAAGTTCTGCTGATCGCGTCGAAGGTCCGTGCGGCGGTCAAGGACGCCGACTGCAACTTCGCAGGTGATGCGATCGAGGGACTCAACGCGTACGTGCACTGGCTCGTGCAGCAGGCGACGGAGCGCGCCAAGCAGAACGGTCGCAAGACGGTTCGCGCGCACGACTTCATCGTCGGCTGATCCGCGGATCCAGCGACGACGCGCGGGCGCCGGCGACGGCGCCCGTCGTCGTTTCGGCGCGGCGCTACCGCAGCGGCTCGTCGGAGAGCGGGTACGCCGCCCAGCCGGCGGCGTCGTAGTGCCACCACTCGGTCGCCATCGGCTCGAAGCCGGCCGCGACCATCGCCGCGCGCAGGGTCGCGTGG
>JAIOII010001500.1 GCA_019912685.1 Kofleriaceae bacterium | reverse complement strand
CGCGCGCCGCGCCGATGCGCCGCCCGAGGAGGATGAGCTCCTTCGCCGCCGCGACGCCGACGAGGCGCGGCAGCCGCTGCGTCCCGCCCGCCCCCGGCATGATGCCGAGCCGCACCTCGGTCAGCCCCAGCTCCGCGCCGTCGACGCACACCCGCAGGTCGCACGCGAGCGCGAGCTCGAGCCCGCCGCCGTACGCCGAGCCGTTCATCGCGCACAAGGTCGGCTTGGGCAGCCGCGCCCACGCGTCGATCGCGCCGCCGATCGCGTCGATGTACGGCTTCGCGCCCGACGCGGGCACGCCCTTGCGCTCGCGCAGGTCGGCGCCGGCGCAGAACGCGGCGTCACCGGCGCCGGTGAGCACGACGACGCGCACGTCGTCGTCGTCGCCGAGCTCGCGCGCGAGCCGCAGGAGCTCGCGGTTGACGGCGAGCGAGAGCGCGTTGCGCGCCGCCGGACGGTTGAGCGTCACCCAGGCGACGCCGCCTTGCTTCTCGAGGACGGGCAGCTCGGACATGCCGCGCTTATAACGCGACTGTCGCCGCGTTGGTCGCCTGGTCAGGCGCCGCGCTCGGCACGACGGCGCGCGCGCGCCTGCTTGCCGAGGTGCGCCTTCAGGTACTTCGACGGCAGGTCGTGGCCGACGAACGAGGCCGCGAGCCGCGACGCCTCGACGAGCTTGTCGAGATCGATCCCGGTCTGGATGCCCATCGAGTGCAGCATGGCGACGAGATCGTCGGTCGCCAGGTTGCCCGACGCGCCCGGCGCGTACGGGCAGCCGCCGAGCCCGCCGACCGACGCGTCGATCGTCGTCACGCCGAGCTGCATCGCCGACACGCAGTTGGCGAGCGCCGTGCCCTGCGTGTCGTGGAAGTGGACCGCGACGCTCTCGACCGGCGCCTCGGCGAGCACGAGCTCGAGCACCTTCTCGACCTGCCACGGGTTGGCGACGCCGATCGTGTCGCTGATCGACACCTGGTAGACGCCCATCGCGCGCAGCTCCTTGGTGAGCCACACCGCCGCCCTGGGATCGACGTCGCCCTCGTACGGACAGCCGAACACCGTCGACACGTACGCGCGCACCTTCATGCCGGCGGCGAGGGCCGGCGGCACGACGTCGCCGAACGCCTTCAGGGTCTCGGCGATCGTCTTGTTGATGTTCTTCTTGTTGTGGGTCTCGGACGCCGACAGGAAGACGGCGATCTCCTTCATGCCCGAGGCGATCGCCCCGTCGAGCCCGCGCCGGTTGGGCACGAGCGCCGTGAGCACGACGCCGTCCTTGCGCCGCACGCCGCGCGCGACCTCGGCGTTGTCGGCGAGCTGAGGGATCCACTGCGGCGAGACGAAGCTCGTGATCTCGATGTAGCGCAGCCCCGTGTCCATGAGCGCGTGGATGAACGCGATCTTGTCCGCCGTCGGCACGCTGCGGGCCTCGTTCTGCAGGCCGTCGCGCGGGCCGACCTCGTACACGGTGACGCGTTCGGGCAGCTTCATCGGCGAAGGGGCACCTTACCCAGCCGCGGCGACCTTCGCCACCGCCCGGGCCAGCTCCGGCGTCAGCTCGTCGAGGGTGTCGATCACCCGGTGCGCCGCCGTCTGGTCGTGGCCGGCGAAGTTGCCGGCGCGCACGGCGATGACCGCGCAGCCCGCGGCGCGCCCGGCGGCGACGCCCGCCGCCGAGTCCTCGACGACGAGCACCTCGGGCGGCGGC
>JAIOII010001499.1 GCA_019912685.1 Kofleriaceae bacterium | reverse complement strand
CGCGAGCAGGACCGCCGCCGCGCCGGCGATCGCGGGAGGCCACACCGGCGGTGACGCGGTGACCGCCAGCCCGGCGCCGAGCCCACCTGCGGCGACCGCCAGGTAGCTTGCCTGCGCCACCCGGCGCACCGGCCGCAGCCCCTCGATCAGCTCCCCGTCGAAGCGGTGCTGCAGCTCGTCGCGGAGCGCGGCTGCGTCCGAGCCGGCGTCGACTGGAGCGTCGAGCGCGCATCGGACCGCGCGCAGGTAGACCGATCGTGGCGCCGCCGCGGTCAACTTGAGGGCGCGCGTGCGATTGCCGGCGTCGAGCATCTTGCGCAGCGCCGTGGTGGCGAGCTGCACGTTGACGTCGACGACCACCAGCCGGAACGCCGGGACGAGCGCCGCCGCGGCCGCGATCACCGAGAGCCCCCAGAGGATCACCGGATCGTCCATGTCGCGATCGTACGGTGATACCTGCCGTTCAGCGAGGGAAGTCGCAGCTCGCGCAGCTGCGTGGCCCCAGGCCTCGACCTCGCCGGCGTCACAGCGACTTCCGGTACTCCTTCACCAGCCAGTTCATGAGCGTGCGATCATCGGCGTGGTTGCCGGTGAGGTGGTCTTGCCCTTGGAGGGAGCCGCGGGCACCGGCTGCGCGGGGGCGGCCCGCTTGATGATCGTGGTCGCGTGCGCCACGCCCTCGCAGAGCACGATGTCGTTCATGTTGATCGTGCTCGGCGTCGTCTGGGTGTGGATCGTCAGCTTCTCGAGACCGGCCAGGGTGATGCTCGGTCCCAGTTCAGCTGCGTGGGCGCGACACCTGCGGCCTGCTCGATGACATGGAGGGCATGATCCGCCCCTCCCCGGCGCGCGCCCGCGCTGCCTTGACCGCCCTCCTGTGCTGTGTCGCGATGGTGACCGGAGGGACGCGAGCCGAGGCGGCGCCATGCGCCGCCACCTCCGTCACCCGCGTACCCGTCGAGCCGCGGATCGTCGTCACCGAGGTGACGTCGGCGACCACGCCGCTCGCGCGATATCGTGGCGCCGGCCACGCCGTACCGGCCGGCCGAGCGCTCGTGGCCATCGTGCGCCTCGATCCGGCGAGCAGCGCCGACCAGATCGATGCCTGCACCACGATCGACACGAAGCGGCGCGTGATCGAGATCCGCATCACCAACCGTCGGTGGGTCGGACCGCTGAGCGCCAACGTCATCGAGACGCCCTACCTCGAGGCGACGATCGGCGCGCTCTCATCCGGCCGGTGGATCGTGCACGTACGCGAAGACATCGTCCCCGTCGACGGCTCGGGCTGGGCCAGCGGCAAGCGGACCGCCGGCCTCCGCACCTCGTACTCGTTCGACGCGCGCTGAATCGCTGCCGGGTGCTACGCCAAGCGCGAGGGGAAGTCGTCGGCGCGCTGGCTGGTGCGGAACTCGATCACGCGCGCTTCGGCGAGGCCGCGTGAGACGAAGGGGTCCTCGCGAACGAGCGCCTCGATCGTCGCGCGGTCGGGCGCGGTCGCGAGGATGATGCCGCCGTCGCGCGGCACCTTGCGACCGGAGGCGATGAACGTCCCGGCGGCGTAGTGGCGCTGGAGCCAGGCCATGTGGGCCTTCATGGCGGCGTCGATCTCGGAGAGCTCCGCCTTGTAGGTCAGCTCGATCACGAACATGGTCCGAGTATGTCAGTCGATGGCGCAACCCGGATGAACCGACCTGGGCTGCCGTCTGGCGCCGGCTGCCGAGGTAGCGTCGGCGCCATGAGACTCGCGCCGATGATCGTGTTCCTGGCCGCGTGCGGCGGGGCAACGCCGCCTCCCGCCGC
>JAIOII010001498.1 GCA_019912685.1 Kofleriaceae bacterium | reverse complement strand
GCGCCCGGGCCAGGCTGCCCCCGCGGTGGTGCGGTAGCGAGGGCGGCGAGCACGCGCGCCGGCGTGAACGGCAGCGCGTCGAGGCGCACGCCGACGGCGTCGTGGATCGCGTTGGCGATCGCGGGGAGCGACGGGTGCAGCGGCCCCTCGCCGGCCTCCTTGGCGCCGTACGGCCCCTCGGGGTCGTCCGACTCGACGAGGAGCGCGGAGAGCTCGGGCGTGTCGAGCGCGGTCGGCAGCCGGTAGTCGAGGAGCGACGGGCCGCGGTGCAGGCCGCTTGCGTGGAACGCGTGCTCCTCGAAGAGCGCCTCGGCCAGGCCCATGTACACGCTGCCCTCGATCTGGCCCTCGACGAGCATGGGGTTGAGCGCGCGCCCGACGTCGTGCGCGGCCCACACGTGCTCGACCGTCACCTTGCCGGTGTCGACGTCGACCGAGACCTCGGCGACGTGCGCCGTGAACGAGTACGCCGGCGACGCGCCGATCGTGCCGCCGCGGTACGCGCCGCGGTGGCCGGCGTTGCCCGCCATCATCGTGGTGCGGCTCGAGTAGCCGCCGAGGTCGACGGGCGTGAGGTCGGTGTCGCCGAGCACGACGCGAACGGCGGCGAGCTCCACGCCCAGCTCCTCGGCGGCGACGAGCGCGAGCATGGCGGTGACGCCCTGCCCCATCTCGCTCGCGCCCGAGTACACGGTGACCCGCCCCGAGCGGTCGACCTTGAGCTGCACCGCGCTCTGCGGCATCGGGTTGGGATAGATCGGGTAGTTCGTGCCGCTGATGTAGAACGAGCCGGCGACGCCCACGCCGCGGCCGAACGGCAGGCGGCGCCACTTGCGCTTCCACTCGCTCGCCGCCTCGACGCGATCGAGGCACTCGCGGAAGCCGATCGATCGCACGAGCAGCTCGTTCACCGTGCGCTCGCCGGCCGCGAGCGCGTTGCGCCGGCGCAGCTCGATCGGATCGAGCCCGAGCTGCTCGGCCAGCTTGTCGACCGTGACCTCGAAGGCGAAGCGGGGCTGGACGCTGCCGTGGCCGCGCTTGGGCCCGCACGCCGGCTTGTTGGTGTAGACGCGGGTCGAATCGAGGCGGAAGGCGCGCAGCCGGAGCGGCGCGGTGACGAGCTGGCCGGCGTAGTAGGTGGTCACCAGTCCGAACGAGGCGTAGGCGCCGCCGTCGATGAGCGTGTGGAGCTCGCAGCCGGTGAGCGTGCCGTCGCGGGTCGCCCCCAGGCGCACGCGCAGCTGCATCGGGTGACGGCCGCGGTGGGCGTAGAACACCTCCTCGCGCGTGTAGCGCAGCTTGACCGGCCGGCCGGTCAGCATCGCCAGCTTGGCGACGCAGAACTCGAGCTCGAACGGCTCGCTCTTGCCGCCGAAGGCGCCGCCCAGCGGCGGCTGGATCACGCGCACGCGATCCTCGGGCAGCCCGAGCACGCGCGCGAGCTCGCGGTGGAGGTAGTGCGCGACCTGGGTCGTGCTCGTCACGGTGAGCACGCCCTGAGGCTCCCAGACGCCGATCGCGCAGTGCGGCTCGAGCGCCGCGTGGGTCGTGCCGTGGAACCCGTACTCGCCGGCGACGACCACGTCGCTCCGCGCGAGCTCGCCGTCGACGTCGCCGAACGCGAGCTGGACCGACTTGGTGACGTTGCCGTGGCGCGCGGTCGCGTTGACCTGCGGCGCGTCGGGACGGAGCGCCGCCGCGGGGTCGAGGACGTGGGGCAGCACCTCCCACGTGACGTGGACGGCCGCGGCCGCGCGCGCCGCGGTCGCCTCGTCGATCGCGGCCACGCACGCGACGGGATCGCCGACGAACGCGGCCTTGTCGAGCGCGAGCGGGTACTCGTCCTGGGTCCACGGGATGATGCCGTAGCGCACCGGCAGATCGCGCCCGGTGATGACGGCATGCACGCCGGCGATCGCGAGGGCGGGCGCGGCGTCGATGGCGACGATCCGCGCGTGGGCGTGCGGGCTGCGCACGAGCCGGGCGTGCAGCATCCCGGGGAGCGCGAGATCGTCGGTGAAGCGCGTGCCGCCGGTGACCGCGTCGTACGCGCGCGGGCTGGGCACGCGCTGCCCGATGCCGGTCACCGGTCGGGCTCCTCGGCGG
>JAIOII010001497.1 GCA_019912685.1 Kofleriaceae bacterium | reverse complement strand
GCAGCGGCTCGCCGAGCATCGGCGCGATGCGATCGGCGAGGCTCACCGCCGCCGAGTCGCGCTCCTCCTCCCAGTCGAGCGAGACGCCGTCGAGCGACGCGCCGTACGCCGCCGCCAGCCGTGCACGCAGCGTGTCCCCGTCCATCGGCCGATTCTACTAAGATTCGGTCAGGCGCGCGCTGCCTCGAGCTCGCGCAGGAAGTCGACGAGCGCGCGCACGCCCTCGATCGGGAACGCGTTGTAGAGGCTCGCGCGCATGCCGCCGACCGTGCGGTGGCCCTTCAGGCCGTCGAGGCCGCGCGCCGTCGCCCGCGCGACGAGCTCCGGCTCGAAGCTCTCGTCGACGCAGCGGAAGACGACGTTCATGAGCGAGCGGCTGTCGGGGCGCACCGTGCCGCGGACGAGCTTCGACTGGTCGAGGTAGTCGTAGAGGAGCGCGGCCTTGGCGCGGTTGCGCTCGTCCATCGCCGCGAGCCCGCCCTCGGCGGCGATCCACGCGGCGACCTCGCCGATGACGTAGATGGCGAACGTCGGCGGCGTGTTGAACATCGACTGCTCGCCGGCGTGCGTGCGGTACTGCAGCATCGTCGGCAGGTCGCGCGAGCCCGTCTCGAGGAAGTCCTTGCGGATGATCACGATGGTCACGCCCGACGGGCCCAGGTTCTTCTGCGCGCCGGCGTAGATCATCGCGTACTTCGTCACGTCGATCGGCCGCGAGAAGATGTCGCTCGACGCGTCGCACACGAGCGGCACGCCCGCCGGCACCGCCGGCTCGGACCGCCACTGCGTGCCGTAGATCGTGTTGTTGCTCGTGAAGTGGGCGTAGACCGGCGCGCTCGACCACGCCGTCTCCTCCTCCGCCGGGATGTGGCGGAACTGATCGGCCTCGCTCGAGCACGCGACGTGCACCGCGCCGAAGCGCCTGGCCTCCGCCATCGCCTTCTTCGACCAGACGCCGGTGTGGCAGTAGTCCGCCGTGCCGCCGGCCCCGAGGAAGTTCATCGGCACCTGGAAGAACTGCGTCGAGGCGCCGCCCTGCAGGAAGAGGACGGCGTACGTGTCGGGGATCCCGGCGAGCGCGCGCAGCCGCGCCTCGGTGCGCTCGAGCACCGCCATGAACGCCTTGCCGCGGTGGCTGTGCTCGAGGACGCCGATGCCGGTGCCGTCGAGGTCCCAGATCGCCTCCTGCGCCCGCCGCAGCACGGGCTCCGGCAGCACCGCCGGGCCCGACGAGAAGTTGTAGATGCGGGTCATGCCCACTCCTCGCGACCGGCCCTCGCTGGGCCCACGCTCACTTCTTCTGCAGCGTCTCGTCGAAGTAGAACAGCGTGATGGCGAGGCAGTGGAAGGCTTCGTCACTCGACTGCGTCACCACGAACTCCACGGGTTTGCAGTTCGGGTGTGAGTGGATCCAGTTCGTGACCTTCTCGCCGAGCTGGTCGCGATCGGCGACCATCGTCGCCGAGAACACCTTCAGACCATTGAACTTCACGTCCTTGCGGACCGTGAGGATACCCGACGAGTTTGCAGCCATAAATCTCCGTAACGATACACCGGACCGCCCGGCGTGTCAGCCGGCCTGGTGCTGGCGGATGATCTCGTGGATCTCCTGATCGGAGAGGACGTGGTTGCCCCGCTTGGCCGCGCCGAAGACGGCGGCGACGAGGTCGGCGGTCGGCTCGTACCCGCGCTTCCGCAGCCAGTACACGACGTTGGATTCACCCGAGTAGTGCCCGACCTCGATCTCCTGCTCGCGCCCGAACGCCCCCGCCGGCACGCCGGAGTAGATGCGGTCGGCGAGCCACGCGTGGCCCTTCTTCTCCGCCTTGATGATCGCGGCGGCGTGAACCCCGGTCGCGGTGCGAAAGGCGTCGGAGCCGGCGAGCGGATACTGCGGGTGGATCGGGACGTGGGTCGCTCGTGACGCGGTCGTGCACCATTCGAGCAGCTTGCTCAGATCCTGCCCCGGCAGCTCGCCGAGCAACGACAGGTTGAGGAGGATCTGATCGAGGGCGGCGTTGCCGACCCGCTCGCCGACGCCGAGCGCGGTGCCGTGGATGCGGTCGGCGCCGTACTCGATCGCGAAGATCGAGTTCACCACGCCGAGCCCGCGGTCGTTGTGCCCGTGCCAGTCGATGCCGACGTCGGGGCGGCCGATGCCGTCGAGCAGGTTGCGCGTGAAGCGGAGCAGGTTCCTGATGCCGTCGGGCGTCGCGTGGCCGACCGTGTCGCACACGATGAGCCGGTGCGCGCCGTGCTTGACGGCGTTGGCGAACAGCTTCGACAGCACCTCCGGCCGCGAGCGCGTCGTGTCCTCGGTGACGTACGCGACCGGCAGGTCGTGCTTGCACGACAGGTCGATCGCCGACGCCGACAGCTCGAGCATCCGCGGCAGATCCCAGTTCTCCGCGTACTGCCGGATCGGCGAGGAGCCGATGAACGTCAGCACCTCGATCTCGACGCCGACCTTCTGCGAGATGTCGACGATCGCCTGCACGTCGTTGACGTGGGTGCGCGCCGCGCAGGCCAGCTTGATCGGCAGCCTCGCGTCGCGGACGTGCCGCGCGATGATCGTGCAGTCCTCGACGGCGCGCGCGCCGGCGCCGGGCAACCCGATGTCGATGTGGTGGATGCCGAGCGCCGACGCCAGCTCGACCAGCCGCAGCTTGTCCTCGATCGTCGGGTCGACGACGGACGGCGACTGGATGCCGTCGCGCAGCGTCTCGTCGAGGAACGTGACCTTGCGCCTGGGGGACAGGGGCGCGACCTTCTCGACCGAGTTCCAGTCGTAGATCAGCTCGCGCTCCGACAGCTCGTGCTCACTGGTGTCCGGAGTAGATGGCATCACATCACCGCCGACATGATGAGGATGATGATCGCGGTGACGACGACGATCGCCGCCATCACGAGGAACCAGCCGAGGACCACGCTCACCGCCGCCAGGCCGAGCCCGACGAGCGGCAGGTAGGGCATCCCCTCCCGGCGCGCGAACGACACGACGGTCGCGACCGCCGCCGCCAGCAAGAACGGCACCGTGATGCGCCAGTCGGGCATCGACCACAGCGCGTCCTGCGTGAACGTCGCCACGACGAACGCGACGAGACCGATCGCGATCGCCGCCAGCCCGAGCGCGTGCTGCGCGAAGAAGCTGGCGGGCGCCGGCGGGGTCGCCGGCCTGAGCGGGGGCGCTGGCTCCATGACGCGTGTATAGCGCGAACGAGGCCGGTTCGAGCTACCGGACCACCGGAGGCGGTGCGCTGACCGTCAGGCCCAACGCAGCGCGCAATCGCAGGAACGCCTCCGAGCGGGCGAAGTCGACGAGGTCGCCGTCGCCGGCCGGGCTTCCCGCGAGCCGCACCGCGACGGGCACGTCCCCGCACACGAGGAGCCCGAAGCGGTCGGCGGTCCGCCCCAGCGACTGCGCCCACCGCGAGAGGTTGTGATCCTGGGAGCGGGCGAGCAGGCGCTGGGCGAGCACGCGGGCCTGATCGCGCACGCCGCGGTCGAGCGCGTCGAGCGCGAGGCGCGCTGGATCGCCGGTCGCCGCGGTGGTCTCGCCCACGGTCTCGTGGAACAGCGCGAGGAACAGCGCCCGCATCACGCGCGCGGGTCGGGACGCACCGGCGGCGCGGCCCGGCCACAGGTAGCTCGTCGCGCGGGCGAGGCGGAAGCCGAGCTCGGGGCGGTCGGGCGCGTTCAGCGCGTCGTCGCCGGCGAGCAGCACGAGCTCCTCCGCCGCGCCGACGTGGACGTCGGGGCCGAAGTCCGGATGTGCATAGACCGGGGCCGGCGCGAGCCCGAGGAGCTCGGCGGTGTAGGCCCGCAGCCGGGCGAACGGCGTCGGCAGCTCGCCCTCGGCGACGCGCGCCTCGGTGTCGACGGCGAGGTCGGCGAGCGTCACCGGATGGAGCGCGTGCACCGCGGGCGCGATCAGCTCGGCGAGCGCCCCGACGTCGGCCTGATCGTCGGGGTGGCGGAGCAGGTTCCAGAGCTCGCGGCTCATCGTCGCGCGCGCGCGCGACGATGAGCCGCGAGCTCTGGAACCTGC
>JAIOII010001496.1 GCA_019912685.1 Kofleriaceae bacterium | reverse complement strand
AACCTGGCCGGCCGCGACGCCGGCTTCCCGCGGATCGCGCTCGCGGGCGACGGCCTCGTCGTGGTCTGGACCGAGCCGGGCACCCCGTCGCGGCTGCGCGCGATGGAGGTGCCGCTCGCCGAGATCCCCCGCGCGGCCGGCGCCCACGACAACGAGCCCTCGCCCGAGACCCTGATCGCACGCGGGAGCCCGGCGCCGCCGATCGAGGCGGTGACACTCGCGGGGGCACCGGTCACGGTCGCTTCGCTGCGCGGCCAGGTCGTCCTCGTCAACCTGTGGGCGATCTGGTGCGAGCCGTGCCGCCACGAGCTCCCCGTGCTCGCGGCGCTCCACGAGCGTGACGCCGCGCGCGGGCTCACCGTCGTCGCGATCAACATCGACCGCAAGCGCACGCCCGACGAGATCGCGGATTACGTCGCTCGCCGCAAGCTGCCGTTCGCCGTCTGGCTGGATCCCGAGGACCGCGCTGCGTCCGCGGTCGGCGCCTCGACGTTCCCCTACAACGTGCTGATCGGCCGCGACGGCAACATCGCCTGGAGTCGCGCCGGCGCGATCCGCGCCGACGATCCCGAGCTGCGCGTCGCGCTCGACGCCGCGCTCCGCTGATCACCGCGGCGCGAGCTGGTACACGCGGTGGTTGCGCACCTCGGCGATGTAGATGTTCTCGCCGGCCGCGTCGATCACGATGTCCTCGGGCTCGGTGGTCTCGCCGACGATGGGCGGCAGGTGCCAGCGGCCGAGCAATGCGCCGTCGGTGTCGAACCGGTAGACCGTCTGGGCGAGCGAGTCGCAGACGTGGACGACGTCGTTGGCGTCGACGAACACGCCGGTCGGCTTCATCAGCTCGACGCCGCCCGGGGCGCGCCACTCGGCGACGAACGCGCCGGTCGGGCCCAGCTTCTGGACGCGCCGGTTGAACGTGTCCGCGACGTAGACGTTGCCGGCGCTGTCGGTCGAGATACCCCAGATCCCGTCGAACTGCCCGGGACCGGTGCCGGTGCCGCCGAGCTCCGCCACGAGCTCGCCGGTCGCGGTGAAGCGCTGGAGCACGTCCAGCTCGTAGTCGCCGATGTACACGTCGCCGCTCGCGGGATCGATGCCGACGTCGTGGATGTGCTGGAACTGCGGATCGGTCCACAGCCGCACGAACGCACCGTCGGGCGAGAACACCTGAACCCGCCCGTTCTCCTGGTCCCCGATGTAGATGATGTCGCCGCGCGTGCGGTCGACCGCGAGCCCGTGCGGATGGTTGAACTGGCCGTCGCCGGCGCCGCTCGTGCCCCAGATCTCGAGGAGCTCGCCGTCGCGGGTGAAGGTCTGGATGCGGTCCTCGTGGCCGGCGACGTAGACCGTGCCGTCGGAGCCGAGCTCGACGCTGCTCGGCTCCACGAACTGCCCCGGCTCGGTGCCGAGCCCGCCCCACGACCCCACGAGGACCAGCGGCGCCGACTCTGCGTCGGCGCCCTCGGCGGCGTCCCCGCCCGGAATCGCTGCGTCCGGGGCGTCCTGGCGCGTCTGGGAGCACCCGACGCACGCGAACAGGATCAGGCACGCCCGGCGCGTCATCAGGGCGAGCCTACCCCCACCGCGCGCGCCCGGAGTGTGACCTCCGCTGTCACAGTCGGGGCCTACCCGCCGCGGCTATAGTGCGCCCCCATGTCCCGGCGCCCTGCCCTCGTGATGAGCTTCCTGCTGGCCGCCTGCGGCGACAACCAGGTCACGCCGCCAGACCCGCCGGATGCCGCCTGCGAGCCGGCGAACCCACCCGCGGCCGACTGCTCCGACGCGTGCTTCGACGACCGGGGGCCAGAGCCCCGCATGGAGCTCGCGGTCGCCGACCTCGCGCTGCCGACGCCGCCCGACGGCTCGACGCCGGTGCGGGTCAGCCTCTTCTACACGGTCGCGCCCCAGGAGGGCGCGTGGACCCGCGCCGAGGTCGCCGACCGCATGCGTCAGATCGTGGCGAACACCGACACGATCCTCGCCCAGTGCGCGATGCACGTCGAGGTCGAGGTCGCGCAGGTGATCGCTCTGCCGGCGCGCCTGCTCGACATCCAGGGTAACGAGGAGGGCTCGTTTGGCGGACATCCGCCGCCGGGCACACCCGATCCGGATCTCTTCGACTACGAGCAGAACGAGCGGCTCACCGCCGAATCGCGCGAGCTCTTCGAGTACGGCAAGGCGCACTCGTCGAAGAACACGATCGACGCATACACGATCGACCACATCGTCTACTACGCGAACCAGATGCTCGACGAGGCCGGCGGCCTGTCGTACCCGGCGAACATCTACCATCACGTCGACGACTACCCGTACCGCAACGCCGTCCTGCTGGTGCCCGAGTACGGCGCGTGCGGTGACCTCCCCGGTGTCCCCGGGACCCGCACGCTCGCGCACGAGATCGGCCACATGCTGCTCAACACCGGCGGCCACGCCGGCGCGTTCAACAACCTCATGGTCAACGGCACCGTCCTCACCGACGCGCAGTGCGCGACCATGGCCGCGAACCTCGACGCGCTGTTCGGCGAGGCCGAGGTTCCGGATCCGGGGCCGCCGAGCTGACCGTCGTCAGTGGCCCTGGTGCGGGTCTCCGCCGGCCGCGTCCCGCTCCAGGTGCAGCTCGAACCGAGCGGTCTCGGTCTTTCCGCCCACCGTCGCCGTCACGATGGCCGCCGGATGGTCGCCGGGGATAGCGGCGCCGGTGCCCTCGAAGTGGTCGCCGGCCGCGGCCGCGACGACGTCGGCGTAGCCCTTGGCGGCCACCTTGATCTTCACCGTCGCGCCGGTGGCCGAGCGTGGGGCGAGCTGCTCGTCGAGCAGCCAGACCTGGAACTTCCCGGACGCGTCAGCGACCAGCTCGATGTGGCCGCCGCTGGTGGTCTTGACCTGGCCGCCGTGCGGCGCGGCGTGGGCGTGCTCACCGGAGGCGCTGTGATCGCCGGCGGCGCCGTGATCTTCGTGACCGCGCTCCGTGCCGTCCGGCATCTTGCCGGTGAGGACGTACTCGATCGGCAGGTCGGTGAATCTCGCGACCGGCTTGCCGTCCTTCGAGTAGGTGATCGCCACCTTCGCGCCGGTCGTCGGCGCGGGCTTGCCGGTCGCCTCCCAGACGCTGTCGTCGGCAGAGCGCCTCATCGCAAGCTCCTCGCCGGCGACGGTCAACGTGACGCCGTCGAACGTCGACGCTGGCAGCACGTCGCGGGCGCCGTCGCTCACGTAGACGCGGTGCTTGCCGGCCTTCGTGTCGAGGACGATCTCGACGTGATATGTGGCGTCCATCATCACGAGGCCGCCGTGCGCCGGATCGTGGCTGCCGTGCGGCTTGACGGGCTTCGCTGGCGTACTCGGCGTGTTTGCGTGCGTGCCCTGGTTGTCCTGGTCCGCCTTCTTGGCTTCTCCCTTCGAGCAGGCGGCCAGGGCGGCGGTGGCGACCATCGCGACGAGCGCGCTACGCCACCGGTTCGTGTGCTTCCAGATCGATGTCACGGTGCTTCTCCTTCTTGTCGCGAGGTGGCCGCGCCAGCGCCTTGGCGAGCGCCGGACGGCCGAACTTCCAGAACACGACCGGGGTCACGATCAGATCGAGCAAGGTCGCGCTGGCGAGGCCGCCGAGGATGACCACGGCGACCGGGTACAGGATCTCTTTGCCGGGCTCGCCGGCCGCGAGGACGAGCGGCACGAGCGCGAGGCCGGCGGTGAACGCGGTCATCAGGACCGGCACCAGGCGCTCGAGCGAGCCGCGGATGATCATCCGCTCGTCGAACGCCTCGCCCTCCTCCTTCACGAGGTGGATGTAGTGCGAGATCATCATGATCGTGTTGCGGGACGCGATCCCGCACAGCGTGATGAAGCCGACCAGCGTCGCCACCGAGAGGACGCCGTCGGTGAGCCAGATCGCCGCGACCGCGCCGATCAGCGCGAGCGGGATGTTGAGGAGGATCTGGAGCACCACCCGCACGTCACGGAAGTGGCTGTGCAGGACGAGGAAGATGAGGAGGAACGAGACGATCGAGAGGATCGCGATCCGCCGCGTCGCCGACTGCTGGCTCTCGAACTGGCCGCCGTACTGGACATAGAACCCGGACAGGTCGACGCGCGCGGCGATCTCGCGCTGGATCTCGCCGACCACGCCGCCGAGGTCGCGGTCGCCGACGTTGGCGGACACGACGATCCGGCGCTGCGCGTTCTCGCGGACGATCTGGTTGGGTCCCGACGTCTCGACTACCTCGGCGAGGACGCGCAGCGGCACGCGGCCCGCCGGCGTGTCGATGAGGATGTTCTCGATGGCGGTCCGGTCGGTGCGCGAGGCATCGTCGAAGCGGACGACGACGTCGTACGTGCGCTGGCCATCGAGCACCTGCCCGACCACCTTGCCGGCGAGCGCCGCCTCGAGCTGCTCGACCAGTGCGCCGGGCTGGACGCCGTGGTTGCGCGCCTCGTCGCGCTTCACCCGGATGCCGAGCTGCGGGATCAGCACCTGCTTCTCGACTTGGAGGTCGGTGACGCCGGGGACGGTCGCCATGACCGCGCGGACCTCTTCGGCTTTCGCGCGCAAGGCGTCGAGGTCGTCGCCGAAGATCTTGACGGCGATCTGCGCGCGCACGCCCGACAGGAGGTGATCGAGCCGGTGCGAGATCGGCTGACCGATGTTGACGACCACGCCGGGCAACACGTCGAGGCGCTGGCGGAGATCGGCGAGGATCTGCTCGCGGCTCCGTCCGGAACTGCGGAGATCGACGTCGATCTCGCTGTAGTGGACGCCCTCGGCGTGCTCGTCGAGCTCGGCGCGGCCGACCCGACGGCCGGTCGACACCGCCTCGGGGACCTGCAGGATGAGCTCCTCGGCAAGCGTCCCGATTCGATCGGACTCCGAGAGTGAGGTGCCCGGCGTGGTGAGGAGGTTGATGGTCACCGTGCCCTCGTTGAAGGACGGCAGGAACGACCGGCCGAGCATCGGCACCGTGGCCACCGCCCCGATCACCAGCGCCGCCGCGCCCATCATCACCCAGCGCGGGTGCCGGAGCGTCCAGCGCAGGACCGACGTCTGCCGCGCCTTGAGGAAGCGGACCAGGAAGCCGTCCTTCTCGTGCGCCATCACCCGTGCGTTGGGCAAGAGGTAGTACGCGAGCACCGGCGTCACCGTCAGCGAGACCACCAGCGAGGCGACGATCGCGACGATGTACGCGACGCCGAGCGGCGCGAACAGGCGACCCTCGATGCCGCTCATCGCGAACAGCGGCACGAACACGAGGATCACGACCGCGGTCGCGTACACGATCGAGTTGCGCACCTCCGACGACGCTCGGTAGACGACGTTGGCGACCGGCAGCCGCTGGCTCTCTGGGAGGTGACGGTTCTCCTTGAGCCGCCGGAACACGTTCTCGACGTCGACGATCGCGTCGTCGACCAGCTCACCGATCGCGATCGCGAGGCCGCCGAGCGTCATCGTGTTGATCGACAGCCCCATCGCCTTCATCACGATCGCGGCCACCACGAACGACAGCGGGATCGCGGTCAGGGTGATCAGCGTGGTGCGGAAGTTGAGGAGGAACAGGAACAGGACGATCACGACGAGGATTGCGCCGTCGCGCAGCGCCTCCTCGACGTTCGAGACCGACGCCTTGATGAAGTTGGCCTGCCGGAACAGGACCTTCACCTCGACGTCGTCGGGCAGCACGGTGCCGCGCGTCTCGGCGAGCACGCGCTCGACGGCGTCGGTCAGGGCGACCGTATCGGCGCCCGGCTGCTTCTGCACGCTCAGGATCACCGCCGGCCGGACCGCGACCGCACCCGTCTTCTCGTCCTTGACGCCGACGCCCGCGTCGCCGCGCTTGATCCGCGGCGCCTCGACGATCGTCGCCACCTGCGCGAGCGTGATCGGCACACCGTTGCGCAGCGCGACGACCGTCCCGGCGAGCTCTTCGATCGACGCCGTGCGCGCCAGGTTGCGGACCAGGTACTCCTGGCTCTTGCGATCGAGGAAGCCGCCGGTGGTGTTGCCCTGGCTCAGCGCGGCGGCCGCCTCGACCTCCTCGAGCGACACGCCGGCGGCGGCGAGCTTCTTCGGATCGATCAGGACCTGGTACTGCTTCACGCCGCCGCCGATCGCGATCACCTGCGCGACGCCGGGGATGGCGAGGAGCCGCGGCCGGAGGCCCCAGTCCGCGGAGGTGCGGATGTCCATCGGCGCGGTCGAGCCGTCGCGCGAGTACAGGCCGATCAGCATGATCTCGCCCATGATCGACGACACCGGTCCCATCGCCGGCGTCACGCCCTCCGGGAGCTGCTCGCTCGCGAGCTGCAGCCGCTCCTGCGTCATCTGACGCGCGCGCAGGATGTCGGTCGACCAGTCGAACTCGACGTAGACGATCGACAGCCCGACGCCGGACTGCGAGCGGATCCGCTGCACGCCCGGCGCGCCGTTGAGCGCGGTCTCGAGCGGACGCGTCACCAGCACCTCGACCTCCTCGGGCGACAGGCCGCCCGCCTCGGTCATGATCGTGACGGTCGGCCGGTTGAGGTCCGGGAAGACGTCGACCGGCAGGCTGCGCACGACCAGGTAGCCGTACACGACGAGCAGCGCGGCGCCGGCGACGACGAGCGTCCGGTTGCGCAGCGCGAACTTGATGATGGCGTCGAACATCGGATCACCGCGCCGTGCGCAGCTGGTAGGTCCCCTGGGTGACCACGCGCTCGCCCGGCTCGAGCCCGGCGCGCACGGCCCAGTCGTCGCCGTCGCGCTCGCCGAGGACGACCTCGCGGCGCGCGAACTCCTCGGGGGTCTCGTGGACGTACACGAAGCGCCGGCCGCCCTCCTCGATCACCGCAGCGTCGGGGACGACCAGCGCCTCGCGCGGCGTACCCGCCCCGATCGCAACCTCGGCGAACATGCCGGGACGGAACGCACCGGAGGCGTTGTCCACCTCGAAGATCGCCTTCACCGTGCGAGTCGACGGATCGACGAGCTGACCCAGCCGGAACAGCCGGCCGCGGAACGCGTTCGGACGCCCTTCGAGGCGGATGTCGGCGGTGCCCGCCTCCTCGACACGCGCGATGTCGCTCTCGAAGACGTCGGCCTCGACCCACAGGCGCGACGGCTCGAGGATGGTGTAGAGCTTCTGGTCGGCGGCCACCTGCTCGCCGAGGGACACCTCGGCCTCGGCGATCACGCCGTCGATCGGCGCGGTCACGGTGACGCGGCGGAGCGATCCGCCTCCGAACAGCCCGACTTGCTTGGTCGCCAGCTCGACGTCGCGCTCGGCGAGCTCCAGCTCGAGCTCGGCCTGCTCGATCTCCTTCTTCGACACCACGCCCTCGAGCGCGCGACGGCGATCGAGCTCGCGCTTGGCCTGATCGCGGCGCGCGCGCGCCTGGATCACCGCCGTCCGGGCCTCGAGCTCGCGGGCACGCAGGTCGCCGCTCTCCGCGGCGCCCGGGGTCTGCTCGAGCACGAGGAGGACCTGGCCCTTCTTCACGCGGTCGCCGAGGAACGGCAGCGCGCCACTCCTGGGTGCGAGCACGCGACCGGGCTGCGGCGCCGCCAGCAAGGCGTGGCCGTCGATGCGCGGGCCGACCCGGCCGACGGTCTCGATGCGCGCCGACACCTCGCGCTCGTCGGCGACGTGGGTCAGCACCCCGAGCAGGAACTGCGATTCCTTGGCCATCGCGGTCATCCCGGCGCGCGCGACGGGTGCGAGGGTCGCGGGCTCGGGCTCGCCGTGGTCCTCACCGCCGTGCCCGCGCGCGACGAGCGGCGCCGAGATCGCGAGCAGGATCGCCGCCGTCGGGACCACCTGGCGCATCGCGCGCCGCCGCCGTGCGACCCCGATCGCTCCGACGACGAGGACGACAACGACGCCCGCCCCGACCGCGATCGGCCGCCACGGGATGTCGGCGTTCTCGTGCGGGGCGGCAGCGGCGGCGGGCGCCGGCGCGAAGTCGAGCGGCGCGATCTCGACGAGATCGAGGCGCTCGCCCGCGGTGACGGTCGCGATGATCGGGAACGCCCCCGCGGGGACGGTCGCGATCGCGTGATACATGCCCGCTGCGCCGGCCGGCTCGGCGGTGACCGTCACCGGCGGATCCGACTGGATCTCGAGCGCGACGGTCGCGTCTCCGACCGGCGCGTTGGTCGCCCAGTCGGCGACGAACACCTTCAGATCGCCGAGCTTCGCGGGATCGAGGCGGACGAGCACCTCGAACTGACCGGTCTGACCGTAGGACGAGCGCTGCCCCGCGGTGGTCGCTGCCGGCGTCGGCTTCTCCTCGCCGTGGTCCTCGCCGCCGTGCGCACGCGCTGCGGTCGCGGTCACGGTGAGCATGGCGAACGCCGCCAGGATCGAGAACAGGGGACGGGTCATCGGTCTTCTCCGGTGCCGACCGCGAGGTCGAGCTCGGCGTCGGCGAGCGCGCCGTCGCGACGCGCCTCGAGCGCGGTGATCTGCACGGCGAGCACGCGGTCGCGGATCGCGAGGTACTCGGCCAGGTCGATGTGCTTCTCGGTCCAGGCGCGCTCGTACCGCTCCAGCGTGGCGGCGACCGCGGTGGCGGCCTCGTCGAGCTCGGCGATCCGATCGCGGGCCGCGTCGCGGCGGGCCAACGCGGCGACCACCTCCTCGGCGACGCGCGCCTCGATGCCCGCCTGGCGAGCTTCGGCCTCGGCGGCGCGGCCGCGCGCCTCGGAGATCTCGCCCGCGTTCGAGCCGAAGATCGGCAAGGGGATCGAGATGCCGACCGTGAACAGGTGGTCGGTGTCGCGCGCCTCGTCGATCAGGGCCGGCTGGAAGTCGTCGCCGGCGAGGATCCCGCGCTCGAGCGCGTAGCCAGCGACGAGCGTGAGGTTCGGCAGCCGCTCGCGGCGTCGGAGGTCGACCTCGGCGCGCGAGGTCGGGGCGGCCGGCGACCGCGTCGTCGACCAGCGCCTTGGTATCCGCGTCGCTCGCAATGCTCGGGAAGTCTCCGGCCGCGGTCGTCTCGGCGTCAGCGTCCGCGCCGATCAGCCGGTTCAGCGCCGCACGCGCGACCTGCGCATCCGCCTGCGCCGCCCGGAGCTCGGCCCTGGCCAGCGCGAGATCGCCGCGGAGGAGCTGCAGCTCGGCGTCGCCGAGATCACCGGCGGAGACCCGCTGCTCGGCGGATTCGACGAGCCGCGCCGCGGCGTCGGCGACCTCGGTGGCGAGTGCGCCGCGCTGCTCCTGGAACATGAGCTCGTAGAACGCGATCTGCACGTCGGCGCGCAATCGGCGCCGCTCGTCGTCGACCTCGAGCGTGCGCGCCTGCACGTCCTCGGTCGCTACCCGGAGGCGCAACCCGCGCTGGCCGAACAGCTCGATCTCCTGGCTGAGCGACGCGTCGAAGGACGCCTCGCCTTGGCGTGCGAACAACGCGTCGGACGCGAGCCCGAGATCGAGCTCGGGCCGCGACGGCACCCACTGGCCCGCCGTCGTCCGGCGGCCGCGCGCCTGCGCGACGCGC
>JAIOII010001495.1 GCA_019912685.1 Kofleriaceae bacterium | reverse complement strand
ATCAGGTGCCGCGCGTACGGCTCGGCGCCGTCGCGGGCCGAGAGCTCGAACGCGCGCTGGTACGCCGCGGTGTCCCCGGCGATCCGCGCGCGCACCGCCCAGGCCTCCGCGCTGTCGGGGTGGCGGTCGGTCAGCGCGGTGGCCGCGGCGATCGCCTCGTCGCGTCGGTCCTGCGCGAGCAGCAGGTTGCCGAGCTTCTCGACGATCCGGGTGTCACGGCGGGGCGTCGACACGCCGAGCTCGATCGCCTTCTGGAACATCGGGATGGCGGACATCGGCCCCGATTGCTCGAGGCGGACGCCGAGCATGGCGCGCTCGTCGCCGGTCCGTAGCTCGAAGCCGTTGTTCGAGAGCAGCTCGCCCGCGAGCGCGTCGCCCTTGGCGTGCGCGCACGCCTTGCGCAGGTCCTCCTCGGCGCCGGCGCGGTCGCCGACCTCGAGCCGGCGCTGGGCGCGAAGCCGGTGGTGGTAGCCGCTGGAGGCGCCGAGGCGGTCGAGCTCGGCCATGCAACGATCGAGCATGGCGGGGTCGCGGGAGTCGTAGGCGTTGTAGAGGCGGAACTCCCACGCGTGCACGACGTCCGGATCGATCGCCAGCGCGGCGTCGAGGTCGGCCCGAGCGCGGTCGAGTGGCCCCATCACCTGGTACACCGCGCCGCGGTGCGCGAGCCCGTGCGCGTGCTTCGGCTCGCCCGCGAGCACCAGCCCGAAGTAGCGGATCGCCGGCGCGCGCTGGTTCAGCTTCTCCAGCGCGCGGCCGATCAGCATGCGCATGGGCGTCGCCAGCTCGGGCGGGCCGGCGGCGAGCGCCATCGACGCCGCGTCGATGGAGGCCACCCAGTAGTCGCGATCGAAGAGCGCTCGTGCACGCGCAGCATGGTCCATGGTCTAACCCCCGGTTGGAGAGCGTACCCCGTCCGGGAGCCACTCCCGCGCGGTACACCAGGATGACGACGAGCGCGCCGATTCTTCCCGGCGTTCTTCACGCCGGCGACCCGGCCGCCGTCAGGCGAGCGGGAGCTTGCGGTGCTGGAGGCTGTCGCTCCCGGCGCGCGCGGCCTCGGCCTCGATGTCGGCGATGCGCGCCGCTTCCCACGCGGGATCGACGGCGGCGCGCGGCGTGGCGCCCGGCTTCGGTGGGACGTGGCTCATCGCATGCTCGGCGAGCGCGGTGATCGTGAGGCTCGGGTTGACGCCGAGGTTGGCGGGGATCATCGAGCCGTCGATCACGAAGAGGCCGGGGTGACCGAAGGCCTCGCAGCGCGCGTCGACGACGCCGCGCTCGGGCGAGCTCGCGATCACGGCGCCGCCGAGGATGTGGGCGGTGGTCGGCGTGTCGAAGAGGACCTCCATGATCGACGACTTCGCGACGCCGTCGACCTTCCGCGCGAACGCGCGCGCGACCTCGTTGCCGAGCGGGATGTACGTCGGGTTCGGCGAACCCTCGCCGGACGTCGTGTCGAGCGCCTTGCGCCACAGACGGTGCCAGCGGCGGCGCAGCCCGAGGCCGATCGAGTTGTCGAGTGACTGCATGACGAGCAGGAACACGCCGCGGCGCGCGTTGCCGAACGGCCAGAGCGAGCGCGCGAAGTCGAGCGGATGGCGGAGCACGTTGCCGAGGTAGCGCAGCCAGCGCGGCATGCGGCCGCCGCCGTCGGTGAGGAGCGTCGAGAGCGGGGCGAGCGCGTCGGAGCCGTCGCTGTAGCGCACGACCTCGACGTGGGTCGTGGCGTCGGGGTGGATCGACGACGTGATCGCGATGCCCTTGTCGAAGCGGACGTCCTTGCGCGACCGCACGCCGAGGATCGCCTCGCTGTTGGTGCGCACGACCTTGCCGAGCGCCGACGACAGCGCCGGCAGGTGGCCGCGCGCCTTGCTCTCGAGGAGGAGCTGCACGGTGCCGAGCACGCCGGCGGAGAGGACGACGTTGCGCGCCCGCAGCACCTGCGCGTCGCGCGCGACCCACGCGCCGCTCTTCACGTGCGTCACCTCGTACGTGCCGTCGGGCAGCGCGCGCACGCCGGTCGCCGTGCGCATCGGGCGCACCTCGGCGCCGAGCTTCTCGGCGAACCAGAGGTAGTTCTTGTCGAGCGTGTTCTTCGCGCCGAAGCGGCAGCCGACCATGCAGCCGCCGCAGAGCGTGCACCCGCTGCGCTCGGGGCCCGCGCCGCCGAAGTACGGGTCCGCCGCCTTCTCGCCGGGTTTGCCGAAGTAGATCCCGACGGGCGTGGTCACGTACGTGTCGCGCTTGCCGAGGTCGCTGGCGATGTCGGCGAGGACGCGGTCGGGCTCGTCCTCGAACGTGTTCTGCTGCACGCCGAGCATGAACTGGGCGCGGCGATAGAAGGGGAGGAGCGTCGCCTTCCAGTCGGTGATGTCGCTCCACGCCGGCGACGCGAAGAAGGCGTCGGGCGGCACGTACAGCGTGTTGGCGTAGACGAGCGAGCCGCCGCCGACGCCCGAGCCCGACAGGATGAACACGTCGGACAGGAACGAGAGGCGCAGGATGCCGAAGCACTTCGCGCGCGGCATCCACAGCGACTTGCGCACGTTCCAGTTGGTCTTCGGATAGTCCGCGGCGCGGTAGCGGCGACCGCGCTCGAGCACGACGACCGAGTAGCCCTTCTCCACGAGGCGCAGGGCCGAGACCGATCCGCCGAAACCCGAGCCGACGATGACGTAGTCGTGGAGGTCGGCGTCGTCGGCACGGCTCACCGCGTCAGTATTGCAGGTTCTCGTGGCGCTCGTGCTCGGCGTCCCGCATGATGGAAGCATGGTGACGCCCGTGCTGACTCGGCCTCGGCGATCGCTGGGGGCTCTCCTGTATCCGTTCGTGCTCGGCCTCGTGTTCGCCGGCTCCGCCGCGCTCGCGCACCGCGCCGGCGAGGCGTGGTCACCCGAGCCATCGT
>JAIOII010001494.1 GCA_019912685.1 Kofleriaceae bacterium | reverse complement strand
CCCCATGCGTGCGGCGCTGCGGGGCGACTCCGCCCACGACAGCCCGGCGAGCGCGCCGATGGCGCCGCCCACCAGCGCGGGCGCCTCGATCCCGCCGAGCGCCGTCATCGCGGCCCCTCCGACGGCGGCCCCCACCGAGATGGCGAGGAAGGAGCGGTGGAACGCGGGGTGGTCGACGAAGCGCAGCGCCGTGCTCATTCCGCTACCGACGCGCCAGTCGGTTCGCCGATCTACGTCCGGCCCGGCTCGCGACCACGCCTCGCAAGCGCCCGAAAATACAGACGGCGGAGCAGCTGCTCCGCCGTCCGGGACACATCAGGCGTCGATCAGAACGTGTAGCGGAGGCCGAAGCGCACCGACAGCGGAGCCTGGCGGGCGTTCAGGTTGCCGAAGTTCTTGTTGACCGACGGGGTCGCGTTGGTCTCGACGAAGAAGAGCGGATCGATCGTCTTCGCGTGGCGGGCGTCGTTCAGGTCGCCGCCCACGATCGGGTTGACGTTGTCACCGGTGTAGATCTCGTCGGCATCGACCTGCTCCTGCGAGTTGAGCAGGTTGAAGATGTCGATGAAGGCCTCGATCCGGTTCGTCTTGCCGATCGCCTTGCCGTAGGTCGCCTTGATGTCGAGCGTCGTCGTGAACGGCGAGCGGCCCGCCGCGCCACGACCCAGCACGAACGACTCGCCCGCGCCGTAGTACGCGTTGCGGCCGAGCGCGTTGTGCGGAATGCCCGACTCGCCGCGGACGCTGGCGCCCAGGATGAACTGGCCCGCCGCCTTGAAGTCGAACTGGTAGAAGCCGTCGACCTTGAGGAGGTGCGGGCGATCGAGCGCCATCGAGCCGTAGCGGTTCGCCATCAGGTCGGGGAGGTCGAACATCGACGTCAGGTTCGGGTCCTGCTGGCCGGTCTCGGTCGAGAACAGGCCGGGGAAGTTACCCTTGCTGCGCGAGTACGTGTACGACGCCATGAGCATCGCGTTCTTCGAGAAGCGCTGCTGCGCCGTCACCACGACCGCGTTGTAGCGGCGGATCGGGCGGTCGAACTCGTCGACGCGCGAGAGCAGGTCCGCGCGCTGCTCGTACAGATCGGCCAGCGCGTCGTTCTCGGGATCGGCGTCCATGCGGAGCGCCTCGGCCTGATCGCGCAGGTCGTCGGCGGCGCCGTCGAACGACTCGCCCGGGTTGGTGATGAGGTACGTGTTGCCGCCGTCGGTCGAGACGTCCTCGATGGCGCGGCCGAGGTCGCGATAGACGTAGTTGACGCCCATCTTGAAGTCGGCCATGAGCTCGTACTCGGCGCCGAGGATGAGCTCGTCGATGTACTGGCCGCCGAGGCCCGGCGACACGTACTCGGAGCCGCCGCCGAACTGCAGGCGGGCCGGGATCGCGATGTCGCACGCGTCGAGCACGGACTGCTCGAACGTGTTGAGCGCCTCGGGGCAGCTCGCGGTCGCGCCGCGCGTCGTCGCGCGGTTGAAGTTGATGATCTCGCCGCCGAAGGCGCGGACGTTGATGTCCATCGGGACCGTCTCGTAGAAGCGGCCCCAGTGGGTGAAGAGCTTCGCGCGGCCCTCCTGGGTCGGGTCGAAGATGAGGCCGATGCGCGGCGCGATCTGGCCGGTCAGCTCGAACGCGATGTCCGGGATGACCTCACCCTCGGGCGAGGTCTGGCCCTTCTGCGCGTCGGCGACGTAGCCGGTCTGGTTCTCGTAGCGGAGGCCCGCGTTGAGGGTCAGGTTCGGGCGGATCTGCCACGAGTCCTGGAGGTAGAACGCGACGTTGCGGTTCGACGTATCGGCCGCGATGCCGCGACCGTCGGCGTGGCGGCAGAGCGCGAGCCCGCCGATGCACGGCGCGTCGGCCATCGCCACGTCGGCGGGGTTGTCCGGATCGAGGCTCGGATCACGAACGACGAAGCTGCGGAGGTCCCACGCGCCCGGGGCCGCCTGGCCGGCCTCGGAGAGGACCGACTGGCGGACCTGGTTCCAGATGCCGCCGCCGGTGTAGGAGCGCTGCGAGTCGTAGGTCGTGAGCTCGAGATCGACGCCGGCCTTGAAGGTGTGGTGACCCGCGGCCTTGACGCGCTGGGTGAGCGCCGCGTTGAGCGCGGTGCGCGCGTTGTCACGGACCTCGAGGAAGCCGAGGCCGTTGATGGCGTACGGCGTGTCGAACGGCACCGGGCAGTTGACGATCATCGGATACGGATCGTCGCCCGTGCCGTCGTTGCAGGCGTCGAACGAGCCCTGGCCCTGGGTCTCCTCGAAGCCGACGAAGTCGCTGAGGCTGCGGTTCCAGGAGTACGTGATGAGCTTCTGGTCCTGGCCGCCCGCGTAGTACGGACGCTCGTGCGTGTAGCCGAGGTGGTAGCCGGCGACGATGTCGACCTGCGTCTTGTTGTCGTTGAACTTCGACGTCCACTTGAGGGCGGCGTCGTAGGCGCCGTCGTCGAAGGCGTAGAGCTGCGCCTGGCGCGCGCCGTTGATGCGGTAGAACGCGCGGTCGCTCGACCTCGGGTTACCGAAGCCCGACACCTGGAACTGGTGGTTCTGCGAGAGCGCGCCGTTGATCTTGCCGGTGAAGAAGTGGGTCTGGTTCGAGGACGACATCGGGCTGCGCCCGAGCTCCTCGAAGACCTCGAAGCCGGTGTCCTGGTCGACGTCCGGCAGGCCGTCACCGTCCTCGTCGACGCGGCTGTAGGTCACGCGATCGCGCGTCGACTTGCGGAACGACGGGTTGTACCCGACGTGGAACCAGAGCTTGTCCTTCTTGATCGGGCCGCCGAACTCGAAGCCGAGGTCGGTCGCGTAGTCGAGGTTGACCTCGCTCGAGATCGACGAGCCCTCGCGGACGATCGGCTCGACCGAGGCGACCATGCTGCCCGGGGTGTAGTAGCCGAACACCGAGCCCTTGAACTCGTTACCGCCCTGCTTGGTGACGACGTTGATCACGCCACCGGTCGAGCGACCGAACTCGGCGTTGTAGCCGCCGGAGATGACCTCGGTCTCCTCGATGAACTCGTTGGGCAGGTTCGACGACTGCTCGCCGTAGGCGGTGTCGGTCGTGTTGATGCCCTCGATGATGTACGTGTTCTCGAGCGACGTCGAACCGCCGAACGAGACGCCGTACAGGTCGCCCTGCGTACCGGACGCCGACGTGAGCACGGCGCCGAACGTGCGGCCGACCGGGATGCGCGTCGTGTACTCGTCGGTGATGGTCACGCCGGTCTTGGTCGAGCCCTGATCGACGATCGGGGCGCGGCCCTCGAGCTCGATGACCTCGGAGGTCTGCACCGTCGTGTCGATGGGCACGCTGACGAAGGCCTGCTTGCCCAGCTCGATGACGACGTTCGGGCGCGAGAACTGCGCCTCGTTGTAGAACACCGTCAGGGTGTAGACACCCGGCGGGAGGTTGGCGATGTTGAAGCTGCCGTTCTCGTCGGTGATCTCGGCCTGCTGACCCTGGAGGGCCGGGCCCTGCACGACGACCGTGGCGCCGATGACGGCCTCCTTGGTCGCCTTGTCGACGATGCGGCCGCGGACGGCGCCGGTCGTGCTGGTCTGCGCGACCGCGACGTCCGGCGTGATGAGCTGGGCCCCCGCGAGGACCCCGAGCGACAGAGCGAATGAAATGCCGATGCGCTTCATGGTGGGGGTCCCTTTCACTCGACGACGAAGCGAACGTCCTCGTCCGCCGTGAGGGTGATGGTGCCGCCGTTGACCTCGCCGATCACCGCGCCGCTCTTGAGGCGCGCGGTGTAGTTGCCGGCGGGCAGGTCGGCGGCGCCGAAGATGAAGATCGCGTCGCCGGCGACGTTGAACCCGTCGACCGCGAAGTCGGACGGGATCACGGCGTCGGTGTCGGTGTTGACGATCTCGAAGTCCGCCGCGTCGATCGTCGCCTCGTCGATGTACGCGTTGAACGCGAAGCCCACGGCGCCGTCGGGATCGAGGACCGTGCGGTCGTCGACTTCCTCGGCGTCGTGCGGATCGGTGTCCTCGATCGCGAGGTCGGCGATCCGGAAGTCGAGGCTCGCCTCGGCGGCCGGGACCGTCTCGCCGCTCTTGTCGCGGACGTTGGCGCCCATCGTGACCGTGCAGTCGGTGCCGGTCGCGAAGTCGACGCTGCCCGGGACGATGACGATCGACGGACCGAGCGGGTACGTCGTGTTGTTGCCGTTCGGCGTGTAGTAGCCGTCGTAGGCGACGGGCGTGTTGCTCGCGCCGCAGGTGACGGTCACCGGCTGCGTATCGAGCAGCGAGCCGGCGCAGACGCCGTTGTCCTCGCAGATGAGGGTCTCGACGGCGTCACCGTCGAGGAGCTCGTCGAACATGACGCGCAGGCCGTAGCCGCGCGGGTCCATGTCGGTCGCCACGAACTCGCTGGGGTCGTCGGGGCAGACGAGCTGGTTGCCGAGCTGGTAGTCGATCACGAAGCCCGGCGCCTTCTCGTCCTTCACGCCGCCCACGTAGCGGCAGAAGAACGGGAGCTCGATGGCGGTGACCAACGACTGGCTCATCGCCGCCAGGATCTGCGGCGGCCCCTCGGTGCGAAGATCAGTTCGGATCTCAGGGTCGCCGAAGCAACCCCCGGCGAACACGCCGAGTCCAACCGCAAGAAGCCCTTGCGTCCGGTAGCGCAGCATCAGGAAGCCTCCCTCATTCGTATTTGCTAATCCGACCCTCTGGGACGTATGCGACCTGTGCGACAGGCTTTCCCAGGCTTGGTCGCTCGGAGTCATCGCGCATCAACAGGCCAAAGGCAAGATCCCCGTCGCACTCTTGTCGCAGGGATCACCGACCCAACGTGACAGTAGTTCCCGTTAGTTGACCTCCACACATCGTCGCCGGGACACCATGCGACAGCGATGCGTGCGACGACAAGACCCCGAAAACGAACAAGGCGACCACGACAGGGTCGCCTCGGTGAGAACTCGATTTCGCAGCCGCGTCGCGCGGAGCGCCGCTGTCAGGCGTTGGGACGCTTGGCCGGCGGTGTGACCGGGGCCGCAGCGGGAGGCACGCCAGCCTCGGGGGCGACGTCGATGCCGATGCGGCGGACCGCATGGTGCGCGAGCAGCCGGGCCTCGATCGCGGTCGCGACCTCGGGGTGGTCGATGAGGAACTGCTTGGCGTTCTCGCGCCCCTGGCCGATGCGCTCGCCGCCGAACGAGAACCACGCGCCGCTCTTGTCGACGACGTTCGCCTCCGACGCGAGATCGACGAGGTCGCCTTCCTTCGAGATGCCCTGTCCGTACAGGATGTCGAACTCGACCTCTTTGAAGGGCGGCGCCATCTTGTTCTTCACGACCTTCACCCGCGTGCGGTTACCGATCACGTCCTCGTCCTTCTTGAGGGCGCCGATGCGGCGGATGTCGAGGCGCACCGAGGCGTAGAACTTGAGCGCGTTGCCGCCCGTCGTGGTCTCGGGGCTGCCGAACATGACGCCGATCTTCATGCGGATCTGGTTGATGAAGATGACGGTGGTGCGCGACTTGGAGATCGCGCCGGTCAGCTTGCGCAGCGCCTGGCTCATGAGGCGCGCCTGCAGGCCGACGTGCGAGTCGCCCATCTCGCCCTCGATCTCGGCCTTCGGCGTGAGCGCGGCGACCGAGTCGATGACGACGAGGTCGACGGCGTTGGAGCGGACGAGCATGTCGGCGATCTCGAGCGCCTGCTCGCCGTAGTCGGGCTGCGAGACGAGGAGCTCCTCGGTCTTCACGCCGAGCTTCTTGGCGTAGCCGACGTCGAGCGCGTGCTCGGCGTCGATGAACGCGCACACGCCGCCGCGCTTCTGCGCCTCGGCGACCGCGTGCAGGGTGAGCGTCGTCTTGCCGCTCGACTCCGGGCCGTAGATCTCGACGATGCGGCCGCGCGGCAGGCCGCCGATGCCGAGCGCGATGTCCAGGCCGAGCGAGCCGGTGGGGATGACCTGGACCTCGCGCTCGATCGGGTCCTTACCGAGGCGCATGATCGATCCCTTGCCGAACTGCTTCTCGATCGCGCCGAGGGCGAGATCGATCGCCTTGTCGCGCGCGGGATCGCGGGGCGCGGGTGCCGGTGCCGCGGCGGCCGCCGGCTTCGGGGCCGGCGGCGTGACGGGCGTGTTCTTCACGGGGCCTGAGCCCTGCGCAGGTGCGGTGGTCGGAGTCGATTCCTTGGTCGCCATCGATGCAGAGCTCCCTCTATGGCCTGGTGGGCCGGATAGGCCGAGACCGTCACTTCCAGCCGTCATCGCTGCCGGGTGACGCGTCCATTGCCCCCGTTTGTACGGGCTCGCTCTGACGCTGGACCGCGGAATTCGTGCCCGAAAGCGGCACGCGAAGGAGCTCGCGGTACTCCGAACCGCTCGGTTTCGTTAGACTTTCAAAGAGGGTCAAGGAATCGCACCTCGTCTCACTGAACACCTGTTCCGAGAACGGGAGGAGCACCTGATCGACGCGGGTGGGCTCGCGCATGCGCGCGATCGTCACGTGGGCATGGAACGCGCGGCGCTCGGCCTGGAACCCGAGCGGCACGATCTCCTGCTCGAGCGCCGCCGCCAGCGCCGCCAGCGCCCCGCTGCCGTCCTCCACGCCAGCCCACACGACCGTGGCGCGCGCCGGGCTGGCGAAGGCGCCGAGTCGCTCGCAGCGGAAGCG
>JAIOII010000149.1 GCA_019912685.1 Kofleriaceae bacterium | reverse complement strand
CGCCGATCGCGCGCGGCGAGCAGCTCTGGAGTCAGGGCTACTCCGAGCCCGGCGCGGGCAGCGACCTCGCCGGCGTCGCGACGCGCGCCGAGCTCGTCGGCGGCGCGTGGCGCATCACCGGCCAGAAGATCTGGACGTCGCACGCCCACCTCGCCGACTGGTGCTTCGTCCTGTGCCGCACGAGCACGTCGGCGCGCCGCCACGAGGGCCTCTCGTACCTGCTCGTGCCGATGCGCCAGGACGGCATCAGCGTCCGCCCGATCCGCCAGCTCACCGGCACCGCCGAGTTCTGCGAGGTGTTCTTCGACGGCGCGCGGACGCCGGAGGATCACGTCGTCGGCGCCGTCGGCGACGGGTGGAAGGTCGCGATGGCGACGCTGGCCTTCGAGCGCGGCGCGTCGACGCTCGGGCAGCAGATCGGCTTCGCCGCCGAGCTCGACGCGATCATCCACGCCGCGCACCACAACGGCGCCGATCGCGATCCGCAGCTCCGCCAGCGCATCGCCGACGCGTGGATCGGCCTGCGCGTGATGCGCTGGAACGCGCTGCGCGTCCTCGGCCACGGCGCGGAGGGCGCGCTGCCGCGCGAGGCGCTCGGCAGCAAGCTGTCGTGGTCGACGTGGCACAAGCGGCTCGGCGAGCTGGCGATGGACGTGCTCGGCGCCGAGGCCGAGGTGATCGCGGCGGCGCCCTACGCGCTCACGCCGCTCCAGGAGACCTTCCTCTTCTCGCGCGCCGACACGATCTACGCCGGCTCGAGCGAGATCCAGAAGAACATCATCGCGGCGCGGGCGCTCGGCCTGCCCCGGGGATCGTGAGGAGCAGATGGCGCCAGGAGAGGAGCTCTCGCAGCGGTTCAAGGATGCGCTGGCCTCGTGGGCTTCGGGCGTCTCCATCGTGGCGACGCGATCGGCCGGCCTCGTCCACGGCGTGACGGTCTCGAGCTTCGCGTCGCTCTCGCTCGAGCCGCCGCTGGTGATCGCGTGCATCGCCCAGACCAGCAAGCTGCCGCCGATGGTGCGCGAGTCACGCCGGTTCGCGATCAGCCTGCTCTCGCAGGAGCAGCACGACACGTCGGCGGCGTTCGCCCGCTCCGGGCGCGAGCCGGCGCCGGGGTTCGCCGGCGTCGCGGAGGAGCGCACGAGCGCCGGCATGCCGATCGTCGCCGGCGCGATGGCGTTCCTCGACTGCGAGCTGCACGCCGAGCTCGGCGTCGGCGATCACACGATCTTCGTCGGCCGCGTGATCGAGGCGGCCACCCACGCCGATCGGTCGCCGCTCGTCTACTACCGGCGCAAGTACCGCCGGCTCGCTGCCACGACCTAAAAGCGGCCGCGCAGGACGACCTGGCCGCCGCCGGAGCCGATCGCGCCCTCGAGCCGCGGCGCGTTCGCGTCGCGCCGCTTGCCGATCACGAAGAGGGTCGTGCCGGTCACGGCGAGGGCGGCCCCGGAGATCGCGAGCACGCGGGCGCGCGAGGCCGCGCGCTCGCCGTCGCGGTACCGCTGGGCGTCCTCGTTGCTCCACGCGTGATCCGCCGGGAGCGAGTCCAGATCGGAGGCGATCGTGCTGGCGCGGTAGCCGTC
>JAIOII010001493.1 GCA_019912685.1 Kofleriaceae bacterium | reverse complement strand
GGCCGGAGAGGCCGCTCACGTCGCGGAGGAGCTTGCGCGCGAGCGAGCCGCGCGACATCGGCTCGGCGAGCGCGAGCCCGAGATCCGGATCGCGCTCGGTGCCGGTGTGCGCGTGGTGGCCGAGGTGGTGCTCGCGGTAGCGCGCCGTGTCCGACCACACCGGCCGCGCGCAGAGCCAGTCGGCGAGGACGTCGTTGCACCAGCGCGTGCGGAAGAGCGTGCCGTGCGCCGCCTCGTGCATCGCGATGGCGAGCGCGAGCTGGCGCCCGCCGAGGACGACGACCGCGCCGACGAAGACGAGCGGGTGCGGGACCAGCGCCAGCGCCGCGAAGCACCCGGCGATCACGAGCCACGACCACGCGATGGCGAGCGCGCCCGCCGCGTCCGAGCGCCGCGTGAACGCGCGGATCTCATCGCGCGTCAGCAGATCGGCGGCGCCCACGCCGGTCATAGATCGACGCCGACCCCGAGCTGGACGATGAGCGGGTTCACCCACATGTCCATCGTCGCGCGCCCGACCTCCGCGCTCTCGAACAGCGGGATCGACGGCGTGCGCACGTGCAGGTTGGACACGGTGGCGTGGGCCTTCATGAACGCGATGTACTTGAGGTCGGCGCGCAGGTGGACCTGGCGCCACAAGGCTACCTCGACGCCGGTCTGGAGGACGAGCCCGAGCGCGGGGTCGACGTGGAACGTGGGCTCTTCCACCTCGGTGAGGACGGGGTTGGTCGCCCGCGCGTTGTACGTGAGGAGCACGTTCACGCCGGCGCCGGCGTAGGGGCGGACCGGGCCGAGCGCGGCGAGGCGGTAGACGGCGGTGACGATCGGCGGCGCGGCGTCGGCCTCGCCGAGCTCGGCGCCGAGCGGCGGCACGCCGGTCGGGATGCCGAGGGCCTCGGGCGCGATCGACATGTCGGCGAGCGTGCCGGTCGCCTTGAACTTCACGCGCAGCGGCGTCGAGAGCACGGTCTCGAGCGAGAGCCGGTCGTTCCAGACGGGCAGGACGTAGCCGGCGATCACCGCGGCCTTGGTGAACGGGTCGAGCGCGACGCCGGAGCCCGCGATCGGGCCGGGCGTCACGGCGAGACTCGCGGGCCCGTCGACGCCCGACAGCACGATCTCGTCCGACCGCGAGAGCGGCCTCATGTGGAGGACGCCGGCCCGCACGTAGATGCGCTCGTACGTGAGCGCGGGCTCGGCGGCGGCCGGCGCCGCCGCCCCGACCGCGACCCCGAGCATCGCGACGGCGATCACGACGCGCCTCACGGCAGCCTCGCGCGGCGCGGACCCGACACGAGCTGGAGCTTCATCTCGCCCGCCGGCACGACGAGGCGCACGGTGCCGGTGAGGCCGAACGGCGCGTCGATGCCGACCGCGATGGGGACCTCGGCGACGTTGGCGAGCGCGATCGCGATGCGCCCGTCGCGGCCGAACGTGAGCGGCCCCTCGAGCGAGACCGACAGCGGCTTCGACCTCATGTCGTGCTGCGCGATCGGCAGGCTCATGTCGGGCGCGTCCAGGTAGAGGTCGAGGGCGACGACCAGCGTCGGCACGCCGCCGCGATCGACGAGGTAGCCCTCGAGCGGTCCGTCGGCGCGCTCGCGCAGCCGCAGGATGCTCATGCCGGTCTCGGTGGTGAGCCCGATGCCGAGCGCGGCGGCGCGCAGGGTGAGCGACGTCGAGTACATCGCCTGCGCGCTCATGGTCACGGGGATGCACGTCGGGGCGGTGGTGCCGTCGGGGAGCGGGCACGCGTCGCGGCGCGCGCCGAGCTGCGCCGGGATGGCGCCCATCATGTACATGCAGCCCTCGACCTCGGGCGTCGCCGGGACGCAGTCGCCGCCGGGGAAGCTCGCGCCGGTGAGGAGCCCCGACGTCCCGGCGACGCGCAGGGCGACGCGGTTGGTGTCGGGGAGCGGCTCGCCGGGGTCGAGGTGCCCCGAGCCGTTGCGGTCGGCGACCGGGCCCGTGCTCACGAGCAAGGTCGTCGCCGGCGACGGGTCGGCGCCGGTGAAGCGGATGACGAGGTCGGGCCCGCCGCCGGCGCTGCACGCCGCGTCGGGCCCCG
>JAIOII010001492.1 GCA_019912685.1 Kofleriaceae bacterium | reverse complement strand
GGCAGGGACGGCGGCGGGTCGGCGCGCGAACGCGAGGTGCTTCGCCGAGATCTCGCCGCCGCGCGCGAGCAGGACCGCGCGCTCGATCACCGCCTTCAGCTCGCGCACGTTGCCCGGCCAGCCGTAGTCCTCGAGCGCGGCGAGGACCTCGGCGGCCAGCCTCGGCGGCGACCCGGCTTGCCTGCGCGCGTGCTCGAGGAAGCGCAGCGCCATCGGTCCGATCAGCCCGCGCCGCTCGCGCAACGGCGGGATCACGAGCGTCACGCCGTCGAGACGGAAGAAGAGGTCGCGCCGGAACGCGCCGCTCGCCACCTCCGCCGGCAGATCGCGGTTGGTCGCCGACAGGAAGCGCACGTCGATCTTGATCGGACGCGTCGAGCCGATGCGCAGCACCTCGCGGTGCTCGACCGCGCGCAAGAGCTTGGCCTGGATCGACAGCGGCAGCTCGCCGACCTCGTCGAGGAACACGGTGCCGCCGTCGGCCGCCTCGAGCAACCCGATCTTCTGCGCCGCCGCGCCGGTGAACGCGCCCTTCTCGTGGCCGAACAGCTCGCTCTCGAGCAGCGTCTCCGACAGCGCGGCGCAGTTGATGCGCGTCAGCTCGCCGACGCGCCCCGAGAGCTCGTGCAGGGTCTCCGCGAGCACCTCCTTGCCGACGCCCGTCTCACCCAGGATGAGCACGCTCACCGCGCTGGCGGCGATGTCCCTGACCAGCGCCGGTACGCCCTTCGGCGTGGGATCGACGACGCGCAACACGTCGCGCCCCGAGAGCGAGTGCTCCTCACGGGGCGCGCGGGCGACGAGCACGAACGAGAACGGCCCGACGTGGAAGCTGTCGGCCGCCGCGAGCGCGACGGGCTCGCCGCCCTTGTGCACGGCGCCGCCGATGCGCGTGCCGTTGGTCGAGCCGAGATCCTGCACCGTCGCCGGCGGTCCGACGCGGAGCACGGCGTGCCTGCGCGAGAGCGCCTTGTGCTCGATGCGGACGTCGCAGTCCTCGCCGCGGCCGATCACGAGCTCGCGATCACCCAGCTCGTACGTCGAGAAGAAGCCCTCCCCGGCGACGAGCAACAGGTCACCGCCGTGCGCCGCGCTCCCCGACATCGGCACGAGCGGCGTCGTGTCGTCGACCCCGGGGGCGCCGGGGAGCGGGGGCCGTTTCATGTGGCCCGATGATACCAGCTAGCGCTTCCGCGCCTTCTTGCGGGCGGCCTTCTCGGCCTTGCGCTTGTCGCGCTTGTCCTTCTTGTCGTGCGGGCGGTTGGCCGGCGTGTTCTTGGTGCCCGGCGCCGTGTAGCCCTTGGGCATGCCGGGGACGTTGCCCGTCGGCACGCCCGGCATCATCGGCATGTTGGGCATGCCCGGCAAGCCGGCCATGCCCGGCGGCAGCCCGCCGCCCTCGGCGCCCATGATCGCGCCGAGGTCCATGTTGGCGAGGCGCTTCATCTGGGAGAACTGCTTGAAGCCGGGCAGCTTGCCCATGAGCCCCGTCGACGCGCCGAGCTGCACCATCATCTGGCGCATCGTCGCGAACTTCTGGAGCAGCTCCTTCACTTCCTGCTCGCTGCGGCCGGAGCCCTTCGAGATGCGGCGCACGCGGCCCGGCGCGAAGTCGGCGCGACGGCGCTTGGCGTTGCGCCCCGCCGTCGACGTGAACTCCTCCCACGACGTCGTGACGAAGACCTCGGGCTTGGTCCGCTCCTCCATGGTCATGGAGTTGATCATCGCCTCGATCTTCACGAGCTCGCGATCGTCGAGGTTCACGCCCTCGGGCATCTGGCCGCCGAAGAACGGCAGCTTGTCGAACAGATCCTTGAGCGATCCCATCTTCTGGATCATCCGGATCTGCTCGACGAAGTCCTGCATGTCGAACTTGCCCTTGAGCATGCGGAGGGCGTCCTCCTCCGCCTTCTCCGCGTCGACGACCTGCTCGAAGTCCTTGACCAGGCCGACGATGTCGCCCATGCCGAGGATGCGGCTCGCCATCCGGCGCGGATGAAAGGCCTCGAGGCCACCGAGCTTTTCGCCGATGCCGGCGAACTTCAGCGGCGCACCGGTGACCTGGCGTACCGAGAGTGCCGCGCCACCACGCGCGTCGCCATCGAGTTTGGTCAGGATGACGCCGGTGAGCGGCAGGGCTTCGGCAAATGCGCGCGCGGGATTGACCGCGTCCTGGCCGAGCATCGCATCGACCACGAACAGGGTCTCGGCCGGGTGCAGCGCGCCGTGGAGTGCCCGAATCTCGTCCATCATGTCGACGTCGACCGCGAGCCGGCCGGCCGTATCGACGATCAGCACGTCGATATAGTGTCGGCGTGCGTAGTCGGTGGCGTGGCGAACGATATCCACCGGCTTGTCGTTCGGGTCGGTCGGCAGGAATTCGATCCCGGCTTGCGCCGCAACCTGGCGCAACTGCTCGATCGCCGCAGGTCGATAGACGTCGCAACTCACGGCCAGGACCTTCTTTTTCTCGGTCTCGCGCAGCAGCTTGCCGAGCTTGCCGGCCGTGGTCGTCTTGCCGGCACCCTGCAAGCCGGCCAGCAGGATGACGGCAGGCGGCTGCACGGCGAGATTC
>JAIOII010001491.1 GCA_019912685.1 Kofleriaceae bacterium | reverse complement strand
GGCTTCGCGCGCACCGCGGTCGCGAGCACGTCGCCGCGCGCGGCCTCGGGCAGCTTCTGCCAGTCGCGCGCGAGGGTGACGGCCGCCCGCGTCAGCCTGGCGTCGTTGCCGACCGTCGCCGTCACGTGGACGACGCGGCCGCGCATCCCGTCCTGCTGGATGTCGTCGGCCTTGCCCGGCAGCCAGCCGAGCGCGGCGGCCTTCTTGCCGAGCTGCTGCTTCACCCACGCCGCGAAGCGCGGGCGCTGGGCCGCGGGCACCCACGGCTCGACGCGCTCGATGAGCGAGACGGCGGCGGCGATCGCGGTGCGGTTGTTCTCGGCGACGAGCGCGGGCACGAGGTCGAGGGCGACGCTCACGTCGAGCTGCCCGGCGTTGACGGCGGCGAACAGATCGTGCGCGGCGGCGACGCGCTCGGCGGCGTCGAGGTGCTTCCAGCCCACCGTGCGCAGCGCCTTCCAGCCGGCCGCGTCGAGCGCCGTCCGCCAGTAGCCGAGGCCCCCGGTGTTGGGCCACACCCACGTCGGGCACGCGCGCAGCGGCACGAAGGTCTCGGCGTCGGCGACGGTCGCGCACGCCTCCTCCTCGGCCTTCGCGGTCCCGGCCGAGACACACACCGGCAGGCGCCACCGCGTGTCGGCCACGGCACCGGCCCCGAGCGGCACGAAGCGCGACTGGCGCAACGTCACGCCGGGCTGTCCGCCTTCCGGACACGTGACGCGCGCCTCGAGGCGGGGCGCGCCCGCCTGATCGATCAAGGTCGCCATCGCGGCGCCGGCGCCGGCGCCGGGCGCCGCGGCGTCGATCGCGGCGAGGAAGTCGGCGGCGGTCGCGTTCCTGCGCGCGAACTTCGCCATGTAGGCGCGCACGCCCGCCTGGAAGCGCGCCTCGCCGATGCGGCGCTCGAACAGGCGCAGGACGGTCGCGCCCTTCGCGTACGTGATGCCGTCGAACGCGGTGACGATGTCGCCCTCGCTCTCGATCGGCTGGCGGATGCGGCGCGCGCTGGCGAGGCTGTCGGCGGCGAGCGCGCGCTCGCGCGCGTCCATCGCGTCCTCGGGGCGGCGCCACGTCGGCTCGAGCGCGGCGAACACCTTCTCGGGCAGCCAGCTCGCGAAGGCCTCGTTGAGCCAGAGGTCGTCCCAGAACACCGGCGTCACCAGGTTGCCGAACCACTGGTGCGCGACCTCGTGCGCCGCGATGCCGACGAGGCTCGCCCGGGCCGCGGGCGACGCGTCGGGCGGAAGGAGGAGCCGCGTCTCGCGGTACGTCACGAGGCCCGGGTTCTCCATCGCCGAGAAGCCCGACGTCGCCGGGATCGTGATCGAGTCGAGCTTGGGGAACGGGTGCGGCATGCCGAACCACCGCTCCAGCTCGGTCGTGATCTTCGGCATCACCTCGGCGGCGTACGCGGCCTCCGACGCGCGGCCCTTGAGCGTCAGGATCCGGTGCGGCGTGCCGCTCGCGCTCGCGCCGGCGTCGACGATGTCGAACGGCCCGACGGCGTACGCGACGAGGTACGACGGCAGCGGCTCGGTGGGCGCGAACGTGACCTTGCGCGTCGCGCCCTCGACGACGTCGCTCTCCGCCGGCGCGTTGGCCACGGCGATCGTGCTCGCCGGCACGGTGAGCTGCACGCGCCACGGCACCTTGCTGTCGGGCTCGTCGAGGCAGGGGAAGCTGCGGCGGGCGCTGAGCGGCTCGTGCTGCGTGTAGACGTACCAGTCGTCGCCGGCCTTCTGGCGGAACGTGCCCGAGGTCTCGGCCTCGGCGAGCGGCGCGTCGTACGAGATGAGGATCGTGACCGGGCCCGGCGGCAGCGGGCGGGCGGGGCGAAGCGCGAGCTTGCCGCGCGCGATCGACGTGTCCGGCTCCAGTGCGATGACCTGGCCGTCCACGCGCGCGATGGCGTCGCGGATCGTGAGCTTCTCGGCGTGCAGCCACACGACGTCGGTCGCGCGGGTCACGGAGCCGGCGATCATCACCGTGCCGCGCATCGTCGGCTGCGACGGATCGATCTCGAGCTCGAGCCCGTACGACGTGATCGCCACGTCGCGCGGCAGGCGCAGGCCGGGGTCGG
>JAIOII010000148.1 GCA_019912685.1 Kofleriaceae bacterium | reverse complement strand
GCGCTCGCCCTTGCCGGTGAGCTCGGAGGTGCGGGCGACCTCGGGATCGACGCGATGGCGGCCTTCTCCGCCGACGTGCGCGCGGCGATGCACCGCCTCGGCAACGAGGCGACCGTGCGCGCGATCGGTCGCGACGTCGCGGCGGCGCGCGGCAAGAACCCGTGGCCGCTCGACGCGACCCTCGCCGAGGTGCGCGGCTCGGTGCGCGGCTTCGCCGACAAGGAGGTCGCGCCGCACGCCGAGCACATCCACCGCCACGACGACCTGGTGCCGGATCGCATCATCGAGTCGATGGCGGAGCTCGGCTACTTCGGCCTCTCGATCCCGGAGAAGTACGGCGGCCACGAGCTCGGCAACCTCGCCATGGTCCTCACGACCGAGGAGCTGTCGCGGGCGTCGCTCGCGAGCGCGGGCTCGCTCATCACGCGCCCCGAGATCCTCGCCAAGGCGCTCCTCGCCGGCGGCACCGACGCGCAGAAGCAGCACTGGCTGCCGCGCATCGGCTCGGGCGAGCTGATGGTCGCGATCTCGGTGACCGAGCCCAACATCGGCAGCGACGTCGCGTCGGTGTCGTGCCGCGCCGAGCCCGCCACGCGTGACGGCGTCGCCGGCTACGTGATCAACGGCGCCAAGGCGTGGTGCACGTTCGCCGGCCGCGCCAACGTCATCGCGCTCCTCGCGCGCACCGATCCCGATCCGGCGAAGGGCGCGAAGGGCCTGTCGCTCTTCATCGTGGAGAAGCCGCGCTTCGACGGCCACGACTTCGTCGCGACCCAGCCCGGCGGCGGCAAGCTCTCGGGCAAGGCCGATCGCACGCCGGGCTACCGCGGCATGCACTCGTTCACGCTCGCGCTCGAGGAATGGTTCGTCCCGGCGACGAACCTGGTCGGCGAGGCGGGCGGCCTCGGCAAGGGCTTCTACCTGCAGATGGCCGGCTTCGCCGCCGGGCGGCTCCAGACCGGCGGGCGCGCCTGCGGCGTCGCGCAGGCGGCGCTCGAGCGCACCGCCGAGTACGTGACGAGCCGCGGCCAGTTCGGCAAGCCGATCATCGAGTTCGGCCTGACCCAGTTCCACCTCGGCCGCATGGCGTGCCGGCTCGCCGCGGCGCGCGCGATCACGTACGAGGCCGCCGTCGCGATGGACGCCGACGAGCGCGCCGCCGCGCCGCTCGCCGCGCAGGCCAAGCTGTTCGCGTGCGACGTCGCCGTCGAGGTGACGCAGCTCGGCCAGCTCCTGCACGGTGGCTGGGGCTACGCCGAGGAGTACGCGATCAGCCGCTACGTCGTCGACGCGCTGGTCCTGCCCATCTTCGAGGGCGTGAAGCCGATCCTCGTGCTCAAGGTCATCGCCCGCGCGCTGCTCGCGGCGTAGCCCTCAGAAGTCCTTCCCCACGTTGAACCCGAAGGTCCAGCGGTAGAGCTTGGCGTCGATCGTGCCGCCGCGGCCGTCGGCCGGGTGGAGGCGATAGAAGTCGTAGCCGTGGTCGACGTAGAACGCGGCGTTGACCTTCGGGCCTGCGGGCACGAAGAAGAGCGGCCAGTAGAGGAAGCCGATCGCGCGCACCTTGCCGCGGAGCTGGAGGCCGGCGCCGGCGCCGAGGCCGCGGCCCGCGTAGTCGCGGCCATCGTAGTAGTAGCCGCCGCCGCAGCTGTAGCAGTCGTTCGTCGGATAGCCGTCGCCGATCGTCGTGCTCATGCGGCTCGCGCTGCCGCGCACGTACGCCTGGAAGTGGCTGGAGAGCGGGAGGATGTACTTGAGGTCGAGGCCGACCGTGCTCGCGTCGGAGATCCGGTAGTCGTCGAAGATGTCGCCGGCGACGAAGCCCTCGACCGCGATGTTGCCGATGCGGTGACCGGCGCCGGCGCGGATGCGGAACGAGGTGGCGGAGTGGTCGCGGAGCTCGGACCCGACGTCGCCCGGTCCGAAGCCCATCGTGAAGTACGAGCCGTCGGCGGCGGCCGGCCGGGGCGCGGCGAGGAGGGCGAGCGCGGCGACGGCGAGGGCGGAAGCGGCGGCGGCGTGACGCATGAACCCGGTCCAAAGCAACGGCGGTGCCACTCGCAACCCCGCGATCTCGCGCGCCGCGGCAACGTCGTTCGATGAAGAGCAGGACACGCATGTCGCGCTTCGCGTGGTAGCCCTCCGACACGCCGTGACCGCCGTCCTCCTTCCGGGCAAGTGCCCGCGCTGTCTGTTCCGCGAGGAGCACTGCCTGTGCGCGGCGATCCCGCGGCTCGTCACGCGCACGCGCGTCGTCCTGCTCCGCCATCACTCGGAGCGCCTGCGCGCCAGCAACTCCGGTCGCCTCGCCCACCTCGCGCTCGAGGGCAGCGTGATGCGCGACATGTTCGGCCCCGACCGCGACTCGACCGAGCTGCCGATCGGGCCGGGCGCGTGGCTCGTCTACCCCGAGGGCGAGCCATGGAGCGCGCCGCCGGCGCCCCGGCCGCAGGAGCTCGTGTTCCTCGACGCCACGTGGCACCAGGCGCGTCGCATGCGCCAGCGCATCGCCGCGCTCCGCGGGATGCCGGTGCTCGCGCTCGCGACGACCGGCGGCGCCGCGCGGATGCGCCGGGCACCACGGCCCGAGCAGGTGTCGACGATCGAGGCGGTGGCGGCGGCGCTGCGCCTCGTCGAGGGCGGGGACGCTCCCGATGCGCTCGAGCGGCTGTTCGCCGCCGCCGTCGCGCGCATGGTCCGCACCGGCCGACCCTATTCCCGGCGCGAGGGTTGACACCGCCCTACATCCTTCCGACGATCGACCAGATGGGGCCACGTGGCCAGGACCGACCGGGGATTCCCCTGTCGGTCAAGCTGATGTTGACCACCTCGATCGTCGTGGCCGCCGCCGTCGGCGCGTCCGCGTACTTCGGGTCGAACAACATCCGCGAGCTGGCCCGGTCCGACGCCGCGGCGCGGCGTGCCTCCGGCAACGAGTCGATCAAGCGCGAGAGCGAGCTCCTGGCGAGCAACATCGCGGCGGCCGCCGCCATCCCGCTGGCCCAGCAGGCGTATGGCGAGGTCGGGCCGCTGGTCGCGGCCAAGATGCAGGAGTATCCGCGGATCCAGTGGGTCGTCGTCGGCACGCCGACCGGTGACGTCATCCACGCGAGCGATGGCGCGCCGACGCTCGACTTCGCGGACTTCCCCGACACGCGGGTCCGGCCCGGCCTCGTCGAGCGCACGCAGGCCGCGCCGGAGCGACCCGAGTGGATCTATGCGACCGCGATCCGACTCGGCGATGGCGTCGTCGGCCAGCTGCGCATGGGCGTGTCGACCGCCGACCTCGAGGCCGAGCTGGCGGCGGCGCTCGCCGCCGCCGACCGGCGGGCGGACGAATCGACGCGCACGGTGTGGCTCGTCGCGATCGCGCTGCTCGCCCTCGGCGTCGTCGTCGCGGCGCTGCTCGGCATCTCCACGGGCCGACCGTTGCGCCAGCTCGCGGTGCAGGCGGACCGCATCGCGCAGGGCTCGCTCGATCAGCGCGTGCCCGCCGGGCGGCGCGACGAGATCGGGCTGCTCGCGCGCAACTTCAACTTCATGGCCGAGCGCCTCGGCCAGCTGATGGTCGAGCAGGCGCAGAAGGTCGCGATGGAGCGCGAGCTCGCGCTCGCGCGCTCGGTGCAGCAGGGCATGCTGCCGCCGCCCGAGCTGGTGCAGCACGGGCACCTCAAGATCGTCGGCTTCTGCGAGCCGGCGTCCACGTGCGGCGGTGACTGGTGGACGTACCGCCGGCTGACCGGTGGGCGGCTGCTCGTGGTGATCGGCGACGCGACCGGCCACGGCATGCACTCGGCGCTCCTCGCCGGGACGGCGCGGGGCGCGGTCGAGGCGCTCGCCGAGGTCGACGAGAAGCTGCTCGTCCCCGAGCAGGTGCTGAAGTCGATCGACGCCGCGATCCGGAACGTCGGCGAGCACTCGCTGCTCATGACCGCGTTCGCCGCGGTGTTCGACTCGGACACCGGCGTCGTGCAGTACGCCAACGCCGGCCAGAACTTCCCGTACGTGATGCGCATGAAGCAGGCGCGCACGCTGGGCGACAGCTCGATCATCGCCGCGAGCGGCAACCCGCTCGGCGACCGCGCGGTCCCGCTCGACATCCGCCGCGGCACGACGCAGCTCGCGCCCGGCGACCTGTTCGTCGCCTTCACCGACGGCCTCGTCGAGCGCCAGGCGGCGAGCGGCAAGCTGTTCGGCGATCGCCGGCTGCGCAGCATCTTCGCCGGGAAGCACGTCCCCGCCCATCCGTCGGCCCTGACGTCCTTGCGCGAGGAGGTGAAGACGACGGTCGAGACCTTCGCCGGCGGGACGGTGTCGCAGGACGACATCACCTTCGTCCTGTGCCAGTTCGATCCGGTGCGACCGTCAGACGGTCGCACCGGAACCAGCGAAACCGGGGCGACGGCCAGCGTGCGGCCGCGTGCGGAGGCGAGCTGATGTGCGTGCGCGCGGCCGTCGGGCTCGTCGCGTCGCTCACGTTCGTGCTTCCGGCCGCCGCGCAGCCCGCGGGCGGAGACGGCGAGATCCCGCGCGTCGAGGTCGACGACCTGCCGCCGCTCCCCGACGAGGGCGACCTGGGCGCGGACACGACGATCGCCGCGGTCGCGGCGGCGGCGGCCGAAGAGGACGTCGTCGTCGGCGCGGCGAAGCGCGAGCAGTCGCTGGGCAACGTCGCGTCGGCGGTGACCGTCATCTCGGGTGATCGCCTGCGGCGCATGGGCTACCGCACCGTCGCCGAGGCGCTGCGCGGGGTCGCCGGCGTGTTCATCGCCGACGATCACATGACCGAGCGCGTCGGCGTGCGTGGGGTGCAGGTCCTCGGCGACTTCAACACGCGCATCCTCGTGCTGATCGACGGCGCGACGGTCAACGAGCCGTGGGGGCACTTCGCCGGCGTCGGCTGGGACGCGGCGGTCGCGATCGACGAGATCGCGCGCATCGAGGTGATCCGCGGCCCGGTCTCGTCGGTGTACGGCACCAACGCGTTCTTCGGCATCATCAACGTCGTGACGCGCGGCGCGGCCGAGTCGCCGCGCGCGTGGGGGCGGTTCTCCGCCAGCCAGTACGCCGCGGCGTCGGCGGCGGCCGGCTTCGCGACCGGCGAGGTCGACGAGCAGCTGCGCGGCTCGGTCGCGGCGCTGTCGCGCACCGGCGAGACCCTGACCCTGCCGGAGCTCGGGATGCCGGTCGACGCCGACGGCGTCGACGCGATCAACGCCGGCGTGGTCGGCCGCTACCACGGCGCGTTCGGGCAGGTGCGCTTCTACCGGCGCCGGCGCGAGCTGCCGTACGCGCCGTACGACACCGAGATCGGCAACCCCGGCAACAAGAACCACGACACGCAGCTGATGGTCGAGGGCGGCTACACCCGCGACCTCGGCGAGCGCGTGACCGCGACCGCGCGCGCCTACGTCAACCGGTATCGCTTCCGCGACTTCCTCGTGCTCGAGGACGGCAGCGGCACGTTCACCGACATCGGCGACGCGCTCTGGTCCGGCGTGGAGGTGCGCGCGCGCGTGGCGCTCACCGGCGATGATCGCTACGGCGTCACCGCCGGCGGCGAGACCACGTTCATCGACACGTCGAGCGACTCCTACTTCATCGGTGACCGCGAGAACGGCACGTTCATCGACACGCCGCTCGACACGCAGGGCCTCTACGCCGAGGTCGACGGCCAGCCGCTGCCGTGGTTCGCGTTCACCGGCGGCGTGCGCGCCGACCGGAGCTCGGTGCTCGAGGATCGCGTGTCACCGCGCGCCGCGCTCTTCGCCAGCAAGAAGGACAGCTACGGCGTGAAGCTCCTCTACTCCGAGGGCTTCCGCAACCCGAGCGCGTTCGAGGCGTTCTTCGACGACGGCACCGACTTCGCGGCCAACGAGCTCATCGCGGCGGAGGTGATCCGCAGCTACGAGGTGGTGCTGTGGGGACGGCCGCTCCGTGGCCTGACCGTCCGCGCGTCCGGCTTCCTGTGGGACGCGAGCGGCCTCGTCGAGCAGGAGGAGATCGACCTCGATCCCGATCCGGGCGTCGAGGAGCTGCGCCTCCAGTTCCAGAACGCGCGTGACCTGCGCTCGGCGGGCGTCGAGATCGAGGGCAGCTACCGCTCGAGCTCGGGCTGGCTCGCGTTCGGCGGCGGCGCGTACACGAAGGTCGAGGACGGCGCGGGGGCGGCGGTGCCGGGCGCGCCGGAGGTGTCGGCGGTGCTCGGCGTGTCGTCGCCGCTCCTCGCGGACCGCGTGCACCTCTCGGGCGAGGCCGGCTTCATCGGGCCGCGGCCGACGCGCGACGACACGGGCATGACCGAGGCCGACGCGCACCTGGCCCTGTCGCTCGCCGCCTACGCGCCCGACGTGCGGGGCTTCGATCTCACGGTCGGCGTGCGCAACCTGCTCGGCGCGCGCGAGGACGTGCCGGCGCCCGAGGACTTCGACCGCGACGGCGGCGGCGTGTTCATCCTTCCGGGAGAAGGGAGAGAGGTGTATGCGCGCCTCGGCTATCGCTATTAGCGCGGTCGCGGCGCTGCTCGTGGCGCTGCCGCCGGCGGCGCACGCGCAGCGCCCGAACCAGGGCGAGGACGAGAGCGCGGAGCTCGTCGCCGAGGGACGGGCGGCGCTGCGCGACGGCGACCACGACGACGCCGCGCGAGCGCTCGATCAGGCGATCGCGCTCAACCCGCGCCGGCTCGAGGC
>JAIOII010001490.1 GCA_019912685.1 Kofleriaceae bacterium | reverse complement strand
GGCCATGCCGTCGACGAGCTCGCGCCCATGGCGCCGCGCCCGCTCGCCGCCGCGATCGTCGCGCGCGCGCCCACGCGCGTCGTCCGCGTCGCGCGCGTCGACTTCGAGGAGCTCGTCGACGACGAGCCCGGCCTCGCCGCGGCGCTCCTCCGCCACCTCGGCGAGCGCCTGCGCGCGTAGGTCGTCGTCAGTCGGCCGGGCAGACGTACGCGTCGATGAAGATCGAGTACGTGCCCTCGGGGCAGGGCACCTCGTAGAGGTCGATGATCGAGCCGCAGCGCCCGCCTTCGCCCACGTTGCCGACACGCGCCGAGTGCGCGTGATCGTAGTCGCGGAACGGACGGCTGCCGTCGTCACAGGTCGCGCCGAGGAGCCACTCCATCTGCGCGGGGATGCCGCACACCTCGACCGGCTCGGCCTTCGTGGTCTTCACGCTCGAGTAGCGCGTCGCCCCGGCGCCGTGGCGCTGCTCCCACTCGGCGCGCGGCAGGACGACCGCGCCGCCGCCGCCCTGCTCGCACGTGCGGGGCTCCGCCTCCGAGACGAGCGCGTCGACGCACGCGGCGATCGCGTCGCAGCTCTCGTTGTCGAGCATGCAGCGCCCGAGCTGCATGGTCGCGGTCCTCGAGTCGGGGCCGCGCTCCTCGAGCGCGCGGTGGAGCTCGTCGCGACACTCCTCCTCGGGCAGCGTGCTGAGCTCGCAGCCCTGCGTCCGGAGCTCGGCGATCCGCGCGCAGACATTGGCGGGCGTGACGCCGGGGCCCGTGCCGACGGCGACGTCGCCGCCGCCGTCGCCAGCGGGCGCCGATCCGGCGCCGCCTCCACCCGCGGGCCGCTGCGGTGATCCGCACGAGATGACGGCGAGCGCAGACAGCGCGAACACGGACCCGGCGAGATGGCGCATGTCCCTCATCTTCCCACGTACGGGCGAGCCTGCACGATCCAGATCGTCTCGCCCTCGAGCACCCACTCGACGTCGAGCGGCGCGCCCGGCTCGAAGAGCGGCACGAACTTGCGCACCGCGGAGACCAGGCGCTTGGCGCGGTCCTCGGTCAGGATGATCTCGCCGCCCGGCACCTTCACTTCCCTCAGGCCGCCCCCCGGGTCGAACACGAGCATCACCGGGTCGTCGGCGCGCGAGATGATGCGCGTGCCGTCGTTGGTCGCGTCGAAGATGATCTGCTCGGGCACCTTCTGGCCCTCGACGACGCGCATGCCGAGGCCCCACTTGGCGTTGATGGTGAAGCCGTCGTCGTCGCGCTCGTCCCACAGGTTCTTCGACACCAGGACGCCGGCGGCGGTCGCGGCGACGCCGACCTGGACCATCACCGCCGCGTAGACCTGGCGGTGATCGATGCCGAACACGGTGCGCTCCTCGACGGCACGCAGGTTCCAGAGCGAGGCCCAGACCGTCTTCACCGCCAGGCCGAGCGCGGCCCTGCCGCGCACGTTGGGCACGGTGTCGTAGAGGCCGGCGCCGTTGAAGCCGGGCAGGTCCTCGGCGTTGGTCGAGCTGCGCACGAACACGCCCTTGCCGCCGAGCTTGAGCCGCACGCGCTTGTAGAGCATGTCGAGCACGGCGGGGTCGATCGGCGCCGCGACGATCGCCTCGCGCAGCTCCTCGAGCGCGCCCTTCCGCCACGCGACGTCGGTGCCGAACCGGGCGTCCGCGAGCAGCGCCTCGACCTTGCGGTCGAGGCCGTGCTGCTTCATGTGGCGCACGTAGTAGTAGAACGGGACGCCGAAGCCGTCGGGGATGTGGACCTCGGGCAGGTTGGCGGTCCGGATCTCGCCGAGGTTCGACGTCTTGGTCCCGTACGTCCCGACGTCCCTGGCCCGGATGCGCGTCAGCATCGCCAGCCGCGTCTCCGCCAGGTCCGCCGGCGGCAGGTCGACGCGCTTCGCCTTCGCCCGCTTGGCCTCGTACTGGCGGATCTCTTCGGCCGTCGCCTCGCGCATCGTCACCGCGAGGTCGGTGACCTCGTAGTAGACGACCTTGCCCTCGTACTTGCCGAAGTCGGCGCGCGCCTTCTTGTAGCCGGCGTTGGGGATGTTCCACGCCGTCGCGCGCAGGTTGACGTGCGAGAGCGGCGTCGAGAACGTCGTCGACAGCACGCCCGACACCGGCGTGATGTCGGGATAGCTCTCCTGGAGGAGCGCGATGTCGCCGCGATCGAAGATGAGGTCCTCGTACTTCGTGCCGATGGGCACGACCCGGAGCCGGCCGACCGACCAGCCCTTGTTGAACGCCTGGTAGTCGGCGAGGTTGTAGATCTCGCTGTTGGTGACGACGCCGACGCCCTTCTTCGCGACCTCCTTCGCCATCTTCTCCTGCGCCGGCGAGTCGGGACGGTACGGCAGGTCCTTCTTCCAGAAGGTGTCGTTCAGCCGCTGCTGCACGCGGAGGACGTCGGCCGCGCGGATCTTGTCGCCCTCCCAGAACGAGAACACCCACTTGTCGACCTTGGTGTGGTGGGTGACGTAGCCGAGGATGAAGCGCGGCTTGTCGGCCTCGTAGTTCTTGTTGTACTCGCGGACGTTCTCGGCGGTCCACGCCTGCTTGAGCAGCACCCCGAGGACGAAGTCGGCGTGGAGCTCGAAGAGGTTGACGTCGATGAAGTAGATCTCGTTCGACTTCACGTCGATGACGAACTTGCCGAACTCGTCGGCGTTGAGCTGCCGCGAGTAGTGGCTCCACGTCGCCTCGTCGGGCACCGCCTTCACCCAGACCCGGCGCTCGTCGGCGGCCGCCGGCGGCGCGGCGGTGGCGCCGAGGGCGGTGGCGGCGACGGCGATGGCGAGCAGGAGTCGCATGCGAGCGATAGTAGTCCATGACCGAGGCGAAGAACGACGACGTCATCCTGTCGCCGCGGATGACGTATGATCCGCCCGTGAGCGACGCGCCGCCGACGGCGACCCAGACCGGACACACCAGCTACAAGTGCCCCCAGTGCGGCGCGCCGCAGGCGCTCCAGCCCGGCGCCGACGCGCTCGCCTGCGCGCACTGCGGGCACAAGGTGCGCATCGACGCGCCGTCGCGCCCCGTGCACGAGCACGACTTCGAGGAGGCGCGCCGGCGCGTCCGCCGCGGGCCGGCGACCGACATGGCGCGCGGCGCGCGCGAGGTGCAGTGCAAGCAGTGCGGCGCGCGCTCGGTCACCACGCTCCAGGCGAATCGCTGCCAGTTCTGCGACGAGCCGCTCGTCGTCGAGATCCAGCCCGAGCCCGACACCGTCCTGCCCGACGCCGTCCTGCCGTTCGGGATCGACAAGGGCGACGCGGGCAAGCGCTACGCCGCGTGGCTGCGCTCGCGCTGGTTCGCGCCCGGCGACCTGGTCAAGCGCGCCAAGCACGACGGCATGGACGGCGTGTACGTGCCGTACTGGGCGTACGACTCCGACACCACGACGCGCTACACCGGGGCGCGCGGCGAGCACTACTACGTCGACGAGACGTACACCGACAGCCAGGGCAAGCAGCAGACCCGGCGCGTGCGCAAGACGCGCTGGTACCCCGCCGCCGGCACCGTCTGGGTCGAGTTCGACGACGTGCTGGTCCCGGCGTCGAAGGGCATGCCGAAGAAGCGCCTCGACCAGCTCGAGCCCTGGCACGTGGACGAGTGCAAGCCGTTCGACGGCGCGTACCTCGCCGGCTTCGTCGCCGAGCGCTACTCCCTCGATCTCGAGGAGGGCTTCTCCGCCGCCGAGACGATCATGGAGAAGCGCATCGCCCAGGCGGTGCGCCGCGACATCGGCGGCGACGAGCAGCGCATCCACAACATGGACGTGCGTCACAAGGACGTCCGCTTCAAGCACCTGCTCCTGCCGGTGTGGGTGTCGGCCTTCAAGTACGAGCAGAAGGTCTTCCGCGTCGTCGTCAACGCGCGCACCGGCGAGGTCGCCGGCGACCGCCCGTACAGCATCCTCAAGATCGTCCTCGCGGTGCTCGCGGCGATCGCGCTCGTCGTCGCGATCGTGCTCGCGGTCCAGCACTGGAAGAAGCCGTCCGAGCCCGCGCCGCCCGAGCGCCCGCCCGTCGAGCAAGCGCCCGCCGAGCGTCAGGCGGCGAGCTGCGGCAAGAGCACGTGGAAGGTCGCGCCCTGGCCCGGCGCGCTGTCGACGACCACCGCGCCGCTCCACTGGCGTGCCACGCTCGCGACGACCGCGAGCCCGAGCCCGGTGCCCTTGCCGAGCTCCTTGGTGGTGAAGAACGGCTCGAACAGCCGTGGCAGCACCTCGGGAGGGATCCCCGGACCGCTGTCGCTCACCGTGATCCGCGTGTAGCGGCCCGGCTCGAGCCTGGCTCGCGCCACGAGATCGGCCGCCGCCACGGCCGTGCCGACGGTGATCGCGCCGCCGCCATCGCCGAGCGCGTCGCGCGCGTTCACGATGAGGTTCATGACGACCTGCTCGAGCTGCCCGGGGTCGGCCCAGACGCGTCCGGCGTCGTCGGCGAGCGCGAGCGTCACCTTCACCCGCTTGCCGGCGAGGCGAGCCAGCAGCGATTCGCTGCGCCGGACGAGCGCGTTGACGTCGACGGCCGCCGCCTGGTAGGTCGCCTTGCGCGAGAACGCCAGGAGCTGGCGGGTCAGCGCGGCGCCGTTCTCCGCGGCCGTGCACATGTCGTCGACCAGCTCGCGCCACTTGTGATCGGGCGCCATCTCCATGCGCAGCACGTCGGCGCCGCCGAGCATGACCGAGAGCAGGTTGTTGAAGTCGTGCGCGACACCGCCGGCGACACGGCCGAGCGCCTCGAGCTTCTGCGCCTGGCGCAAGCTCTCCTCCAGCGCTCGTCGCTCGGTCACGTCGAGCACCGAGGCGATCACTCGCGCCGGCCGGCCGTCGTCGTCGCGGAAGCGGCCGGTGTTGACGAGCATGTGGCGCCAGCCGCCGTCGCCAGGCCCCAGGCGCAGCTCGGTGCCGCGGGTGGACTCCTCGCGCGCCGCGCGCTCGAGCCACTCCTCGAGGATCGGGCGATCGTCCGGGTGGACATGGTGGCTGAACTGGAGGAACTCGCCGACCAGCTCACCCTCGACCCCGGCCATGCGCGCGAGCTGCGTCGACCACCGCACGCGGTTGGTGCGCAGGTCCCACTCCCAGAAGCCCATGCCCGCGGTCGTGAGGGCCAGGTTGAGGCGCTCGTTGGCCTCGCGCATCGCGCGCATCGCGATCTCGTGGTCGAGCGAGGCGCGCATCATGTCGGCGACCGAGCCGAGCAAGGCGCGTTCCTCGGCGAGGAACGGATCCCCGCCGGCGTCCGAGCTCTCCTCGCGGTAGGCGACGGTGACCTCCCCCTGCTTGCCGTCCGCGGTCTCGAACGACGCCGAGACGCGACGGCGCGCGTCCTCGTACGCGGGCGTCACGTACGTCGTCTCGCCGTGGCGGATGCTCGCCGCGGCCCGGTCCACGTGCTGCATCGCTGGTGGCAGGAGCTCGACGACGCGTTGCAGGCGGTCCGCGCTCGTGAGCTGCTGGTCGAGCATGAGGCGTGCGGTGCGGTGCGGTGCAGGCACGTCAGCTCCTTGACCCGTTCGCCGAGCGCATGGACCGTCTCGCGCCGCGCGGTGATGTCCTCGAGCATGCCGATGATGAGCGGCCGCTCGCCCCGGTGGATCGACACCAGCAGGCGGCCCCAGAACTCGCTCCCGTCCCTGCGCCGGTAGCGGCGCTCGACCTGATAGCTGTCGCGCGCGCCGGTCATCAGCTCCTGGAACCGCGCGATGACCTCGTCGACTTCTCCGGGGTGGATGACGTCGGTGACGCGCATCGTCGCCAGCTCGGCCTCGGTGTACCCGAACATGCGCCGGATCGCGGCGTTCGCCACGAGCACGCGGCGGTCGGGGCCGATGACCGTGATGCCGATGATCGACTCCTCGAAGATCATGCGCAGGAGCCCGTCGCCCGTGAGCACGTCCTCGCTGCCGCCCATGCGGCTGAGAATATCACTTGCCCTGCGCGGCCCGGTGCAGCTCCGCGTGCAGGTTGAGGCTCCGCGAGTAGCTCGGCTTGCCCCAGCGCTTGTCGGCGGGGTTCGAGAAGGCGCCGAAGACGCGGGCGAGCGGCTTCTTGCCGCCGTCGGCGTAGCCCGCCGCCGCGCCCTTCCGGATCGCGGCGTAGTCGCCGCCGCGCGCGAAGCCGAGGACGGCGCCCTCGAGCGCGGCCGCCGACGCGAGCAGGAAGTCGCGGGTGAGGACGAGCGGCACCCGGCGCGCGCTCGGCACGACGTCCTGCATGTACACGGCGGTGTGGCACGCGATCGCGATCGCGCCGCGCGGGCGCGAGTCCGCCCGCTTCGCCACCGCCTGCCAGTCGAACGCGGCGAGGTCCATCAGGTGGTTGTGCCCGACGTAGGCGACGACGTGCGCGTCGCCGCCGGCGGCGAGCTCGGTCCCGTCGGCGAGGGTCACGGTGTGCGCGGTGACGCCGTACAGATCGTCGGCGTAGTGCGTGAACGCCTGGTGGATCGCCTCGCCGCGCCACGCCTGCGCCACCACGTACAGCGTGAAGCGCGCGGGCGCGCCCGCCCGGCGCCACGCCGCCGGCGTCGCCAGCTCGCGACGCCACACGCGCAGGTCGAGGACGTCGGCCTCGCCGATCGCCTGGCCGTCGGCGTCGAGCACCTGCTTCCATCCGCTGCCGCGCCGCCCGAACCAGCCGAGGAAGCCCTCGCTCGTCGCCCAGTACAGGTTCCGCGCCGGGTCGTCGCCGTCGCCGAGCCGCGCGTTCCCGCACGGGATGACGTCGTTGTCGCAGAGCGGCACGTGCGCCTGCACGACGAGCGGCTTGCCGTCCGCGAGGTCGGCGACGACGCGCGCGGTCAGCCCGTCGAGCCACGCCTCGGCCGCGGCCGACGGCGCCGCCCGCGCCGCGCCCGACGTCGCTGCGATCACCATCACGAACGCCCAGAACGCCGAGCTCGCGCTTCTCATCACCCGATGAGACACCGCCCCGCGCCGGCCTATTGCATGAAGCGTGTAAGGTCTACCGCCAGGAGCCGGCGGTTCTCCTCGAGGTCGTCGGCCCGCAGGAAGATGACCGCGAAGGTCGAGGTCTCGTCCTCGTCGAGCATCCGGTACTCGAGCACCTCGCCGAAGCTCTTCCACAGCGCCCGGTCGTCGATCCGCACGCCGGTCCCGTACTTCTCCGTCGGCACGTCGGTGCACAGGAACGTGTAGACCGAGTCGTCGGGCTCCGCGAGGATCGCGTCCCAGTCGGGGCGCGTCTCGCGGAAGAAGTGCTTGTACACGTTGATCGCGTACGCGTACTCCGCGATCTCCGTCGTGCCGAGCCCCGCGAAGCGCAGCGGGTTGACCTCGATCGGCAGGAGCTGGCCGTGCGGCGTGAGCCGCAGCTCGAGATGCATCGGGAACCGCTTCAGGTCGAACAGGTCGCCGAGCCGCACCAGGAACTCCTGGATCGCCTGGTAGTGCCGGCGCACGAGCGAGCGCCGCGTGTAGTAGACGAGGTCGCTGGTGTCGGCCGCGTCCCGGAACATGTGCTCCATGACGTTCAGGATCACGGGCTCGGCCTTCGCGTCGAAGTAGCAGTCGACGGCGAGCTCGATGCCGGGGATCCACTCCTCGACGATCACCTTCTGCGCGTCGACGACGATGCCGGCGTAGTTCGCCGCGTACGTCGCGAGGTCGTGGGCCAGGAACGCGATCGCGTCCTTCCAGTCGGCGGCGCGCTCGACGCGGCGCACGCCGATCGACGAGATGCCCGCCGCCGGCTTGATGACGAGCGGGAAGCGCAGCGCGGCGGCGTCGAGCGCCGGCAGCTCCGCCACCGTGGTCTCCTTGAAGTAGAACTCGGGGTAGAGCTTGGCCAGCGAGCGGCGGAACGCGACCTTGTCCTTGAAGAGGCGCGCCTTCAGCACGCGGTCGTCGTGCGGGATCGCGTCCTGGAGGAACGCGAGCGCGTTCTCCGAGCTGGTGAGGATCAGCGACTGGTACGCCTGCTTGGGCTTCTCCACGATCACCTGCGCCGGCTCGAGCCGGAGCGCCGGCTTCATCGGCACCTTGATGTCCTCCGCAAGAATTGCGGGCTCACCCAGCTCGAAGAGCGTCTTCGACAGGTACGGCGATACCGAGGGGCGCGCGAGGATGATCATGGTGCGATAGGATGCGCCCGCGGAGGGATCCGCAGAAGGGGCATGTCGCGTCATGAGCACACTGCACAAGAAGCTCGCGGCCGAGGCCATCGGCACGGCCTGGCTGGTCATCGGCGGTTGCGGTACGGCGGTTTTCACCGGGAGCGCGGCCGCCGCCGCGCTCGCCTTCGGCCTGACCGTCCTGACCATGGCCTACGCCATCGGCCACGTGTCCGGCTGCCACCTGAACCCGGCCGTCACCATCGGCCTCTTCCTCGCGAAGAAGTTCGACGTGAAGAACGTCGGGCCCTACATCGCGGCGCAGATCGTCGGCGCCATCGTCGGCGCGGCGATCATCGCGATCATCGTCAAGACCGGGCACTCGGGCGCCAAGCTCGAGGCCTTCGCCGCCAACGGCGTCGGCGCGCAGAGCCCGGGCGAGTACAAGCTCGTCGCCGGCATCATCACCGAGTTCGTGATGACCTTCTTCTTCCTCTACATCATCCTCGGCGCGACGTCGGCGAAGGCGCCGGCCGGCTTCGCGCCGATCGCGATCGGCCTCGGCCTCACCCTCGTCCACCTCATCAGCATCCCGATCACCAACACGTCGGTGAACCCGGCGCGCTCGATCAGCCAGGCGATCTTCGCCGGCGGCGACTACCTGAAGCACATCTGGGTGTTC
>JAIOII010001489.1 GCA_019912685.1 Kofleriaceae bacterium | reverse complement strand
ATCGTCGGCGGCGGCGTCGGCGTCGAGGCCGGCGAACAGGCTCGACCGCGCGGCGAGCACCGCGAGCGCAAGTACGTGTACGTCGTCGAGGGCGTGATCCGCGGCGTGACCGCGCTCGAGCGCCGGCTCGGCGCGGCCGGCGCGACCAAGCTCGTCGAGGAGTTCCGCCGCGTCGCGCGCGACATCGCGTTCAAGCACGACGCGCTCGAGGACCGGGCCGATCGCGATCTCGACGCGATCCGCCTCGTCGTCGGCCTGCCGCTCGCCGGCGAGGACGACGCCGGCAAGACGATCCGGCTGGCGCTCGCGCTGGTCGACGCGCTCGACGGCATCGGCTCCGACGTCGAGCCGGAGCTGCGCCTCGCGATCGGCGTCCAGCGCGGCGCGGCGACCGTGATCCGCAAGGGCTCGGCGCAGACGTTCGAGCTCGAGGCGACGACGGCCGGCTTCGCGTCGCACCTGGCGCGCGCCGCGCAGCCGGCCGAGATCCTCGTCGGCGGCCGCGTGTTCCGCAGCGCGCGCGCCGAGTGGAACTTCGAGGCGCTGGCCGCGATCGACCTGCCGGCGACGACCGACACTGGCGACGGCGCGCTCCGGGTCGACGAGGACACCGAGCCCGGCGTGAAGCGCGCCCGCGTCTACCGCCTGCGCGGCCCCAAGGAGCGCGCCCAGCGCCTGCGCGATCGCAAGCTCGGCGTGCTCGTCGGGCGCGACCTCGAGCTCAAGGCGCTGCGCGACGCCTACCGCGACGTCCTCGTCGCCCGCAAGAAGCGGCTCCTCGGCGTGGTCGGCGATCACGGCGTCGGCAAGCGCTCGCTCGTGTCGGCGTTCCTCGCCGGCATCCCGGCCGGCGAGGCGTACATCCTCCGCACGACGACGCGCGTCGCCACCGCGCTCACACCGTACGGCGTCATCGCCGACCTCGCGCGCGAGATCCTCGGGCTCGCCGACGGCGCCGAGCCGCACGAGGTCCAGAAGCGCATCGCGCGCGCCATGCCCCTCGTCTATCCCGCGTCGGGGCCGGGCCAGCCCGACGAGCGCGAGGCCAAGGGCGCGGCCGAGGTGGTCGGCCTCCTCCTCGGCGTGCGGCCGGCGCCCGCCGCGGACGGCGCGCCCGCGCCCGCGGTCGATCCCGACGAGCGGCGGCAGCGCATGCTCCAGATCATGCTGCGCGTCGAGCAGCGCCTCGATCCGGATCGGCCGCTCGTCATCGTCGGCGAGGACGTGCACTGGTGCGATCAGGAGTCGCTCGAGCTGTTCAGCGCGCTGCTCAAGGTCCCGACCAACCGGCCGATCCTCGGCGTGGTCACGACACGGCCCGACAAGCGCATCCTCGACGTCGGCCCGGCGATCGGCGCCGAGATGATCACGCTCGACGAGCTCGACCTCGACGCGCGCCGCCGCCTCATCGCGGCGCGGTTCGCGCCCGGCGCCGAGATCGGCGAGCTCGCCGATCAGGTGATCGCGCGCGCCGGCGGCAACCCGTACTTCATCCTCGAGCTCCTCGACACGCTGGCCGAGCGTGGCGTCCTCACCGAGTCGCCCGAGCACCCGGGCCTCTACACCTGGACCAAGGTCGACGCCTCGCTGCAGGTGCCGACCTCCGTCGAGGATCTGCTGATCACCCGCATCGACCGCCTGCCCGAGCGCGAGAAGCAGGTCCTGATCGCGGCCAGCGTCCTCGGCCGCCTGATCTCGCCGCCGGCGGTCGCCGCGATGCTCGGCCGTCAGGTCAAGCCGGAGCTCGACGAGCTCGTGCGCCGCGGCCTGCTCGGCCCGCAGGAAGGCGAGTACCGCTTCCGCAACGACATGATCATGACGGTCGCGTACTCGATGGTCCCGGCCGAGGACCGGACGCGGCTCCACCGCATCGTCGCCGAGCGCATCGCGACCTCGCCGTCGTACCGGCCCGGTCAGGACGACGCCCACGTCGCCCGCCACCTCGAGCTCGCCGGCGACGCCGTGCTCTCCGCCGAGCGCTACCTGCGCGCTGCGGCGCACGCGATCGACGTCGGCGGCAACGCCGACGCGTTCCGCCAGCTGTCGCGCGCGCTCAAGCTCCTGCCGCCCGGCGATCACCTGCGCCGCTTCCAGGCGCGCCGCCAGCGCGAGGAGATCCTGCGCCGCCTCGCCCGCCGGCCGCAGCAGCTGCGCGAGCTGGCGGCCCTGCGCAAGGAGGCCGAGGCGCTCGGCGATCCTCAGAAGCTCGCGCTCGCGCACGCGCTGACCGCGCAGTTCTACATCGACGTCGGCAAGGCGCCAGCGGCGTCGCGCGCGGTCGCGCCGGCGATGCAGTACGCGCGCGAGGCGGGCGACAAGCTGGCCGAGGCCGACGCCCTGCGCCTGCGCTCGGCGATCGCGCGCCTGGTCGGCAACAACGAGGAGTCGCTGCGTCTGTGCGAGCAGGCGCTCGCGATGTGTGTGCCGGGCACCGGCGGCGACAGCTCGGGCAGCCTGCTGACGCGCGCGACGATCCTCAACAACCAGGGCACGACGCTCTGGAACATGGGCCGGCTCGAGGCGGCGATCGAGGCGTACGCCGAGGCGCTCGTCATCTATCGCGCCCTCCAGCTGCCGCGCCAGGAGGCGCGCGCGCTCAACAACATGGGCATCGTGTTCTCGTCGCTCGGCGAGTACGAGGAGGCGCTCGCCCACTACAAGTCGAGCTTGAAGATCGATCAGGCGCTCGGCGATCGCTCGGGCATCGCGCTCAAGCTCGGCAACATCGGCCAGGCGTACGCCGACCTCGGCGACGTCGAGCGCGCCGAGAGCTACCTCGCGAAGGCGCTCAAGCTCGGCGAGCAGACCGGCGATCCGTCGAGCATGGCCGACGCCGCGATCTCGTGGGGCCAGGCCAAGCTCGTCCGGGGCGACGCCGCCGGGGCGCTCGAGCTCCTCGAGCGCGGGCGCGAGCTCGCGACCGAGAACCGCGAGCGCTTCCAGGAGATCCGCGGGCTCGAGTACATCGCGCTCGCGCACCTCGAGGGCGGCCACCCCGAGTGGTCGCTGGAGCTCGCGAGGTCGGCGACCGATCTCGCGCGCAAGATGCCGATGATGGTGGGCATCATCTACGGCCTCGCGATCGCGGGGCGCGCGCTCTCGCGCCTCGGGCGCCACGACGAGGCGGTCGCGGCGACGAGCGAGGCGGTCACGATCCAGGACCAGCAGCCGCGCCCCGAGGGCGCCGAGCACGTCCTCTACTGGCACGCGTGCGTGCTGGGCGCCGCCGGGCAGACGGTGGCCGCGCAGGCGATGTTCGCGCGCGCCGAGAAGGAGATCGAGGTCAAGGCCGCCCGCCTGCGCGATCCCGATCTGCGCGCGATCTATCTCGGCTCGAAGACGCCGAAGGCCGTACGCGCGGCTCTCGGGCGCGACTGACGCGCACGGACGCGCACGGACGCGCGCAGACGCGCGCGGACGCGTTACTCTCCGCTCATGAAGCGGGGGATCGTTGTCCTGGTCTGTGTCGTGGGCGCCGCGCTGGCGTCGTGCAAGGGAGCCGGAGGGAAGAAGCGCGTGCCTGACGGGGAGAAGGCGTCGGCCGCCTTCCTCATCCGCACCATCGAGGCCGTGCGCGACGTGCGCGAGAGCGACGCGCTGTTGCTCCTGGCGGAGGGCGTCGCGGAGGTGTGCGGCAAGGGCTGCGAGTGCCTCGCGGTGGCAACGGGTGCGATGGAGGGGGACCGGGCGACGGCGCTCTACGAGTGCCCGTCGGTGTGCACGCCCGATGCGCGCGCCAGGGCGATCGCCGCCCCCGCCGGCCAGCAGCTCGCGACGCTGGCCACGGCGTGCACGCCCGAGGTGATCGGGCTCGGCGCCGAGAGCGCGAAGCAAGTCGGCTACGACTGGCTCGCGGCGTTCGTCGCCGGGCAGTACCTCGCCGACGCGTACGACGCCGCGAACGCCGACGACCGGAAGGCGTACGAGACGGCGTTCGAGGGCTTCGTCGTGCCGCTCGCGCCGACGGCCGCGATGGCGGGCGTCGCCGTCGCCGCTGCGGAGAACGCCGGCCCACTCGGCAGCTCACGCACGTTCGTGGTCCTCGATGCGAAGGGCGCGATCAGCGCCGGGACGTTGCACGGCGCGCGCTTCACCCCGCAGGGCGCCGCGTACGTGCCGGCGACGACCCAGGCCTTCCCGGACGCCGACGCGCTCGGGAAGAAGCTGCGCGAGGCGCAGGCCCTCGGCGTGCCGCTGGCGAACGTCCCCGCCGGCGACGACGCGCTCGCCAAGGCGCCGCCGCCGGACGATCCGCCGCCGCCGATCGACGACCCGCCGCCGCCGGAGGAGCCGGACGACGAGGACGACGAGTCGGGGGGGACCGGCACGGCGATGGCGCTCGAGGAGGGGAAGATGGGCAAGAAGGACTCCGACCGCGCCGAGGGTCAGTACAAGATGAAGCGAAACGCCGACGATCCGCAGCTCGCGCGCCAGCAGGCGATCGACGCCGCGCGCAGCGCGGGCGTCCTCGGCACCGCGCGCCTCGCGCAGGGCGGCGCGTTCGCCTCGCTCACCGGCACCGGCGACGTCACGAGCGGCTTCGACGACGTCGACGGCGTCGGCGGGCTCCTCGGCGCCCCGCAGCCGCCCGCGTACAGCGTCGTCGGGCTCACCGACACGCTCGTCCGCGATCAGGTGATCGTCTTCGCCGACGGCGCGGCGCCCGCGAAGAAATTGCTCGAGGTGTTGAGCGCCATCCCGGAAGGCGCCGTGGTCGCCATCGCGCACGAAGGGCGAGCCGCGGCGCTGCCGCTCGTGTTCGAGGGAGGCGCGGCCCTGCTCGGTAACGATCTCGGGGATCCCGACCCGGACCGCGTGGCTCTCGTCGTCGAGGTCGCCGCCGACTCCTACCTGGTCGGTGCGACGCGGGTGAACGACCTCGCCAAGGTGAACGCCGGCGACACGACCGGCCTGCGAGCCGCGCTCGACACGCACTTCAAGAGCGGCGACCTCGGGGACCGCCGCGACGTCGAGGTCACGGTGCAGGACGAAGCGAAGGTCGCGCAGCTCGTGCCGGCGCTCGACGCCGCGCTGGGCGCCGGCGCGCGCGTGGTCCGCGTGCAGACACCCTCGCCCGACAGCGGCTTCGGCCCGGGCGGTACCGGCACGGGCTGGGGCACGATCGGCACGGGACGGTACGGGACGATCGGCGGGACGATCGGCGGAGGCCAGGTCGGCCCGCGCGGGACCGCGCCGGCGGGCCCGTCGGTGTCGATCGGACAGCCGAACGCCGCCGGCGATCTCGACAAGGCGATCATCCGTCGCTACATCAAGCGCAACCTCCCGAAGATCACGTACTGCTACGAGAAGGCGCTGCTGACGAAGCCGTCGCTCGCGGGCACCGTCACCGCGAAGTTCTTCATCGCGCCGAACGGCAGCGTCGCGTCGTCGGAGGCGTCCGGCGTCGACCCCACGGTCGCCTCCTGCGTCGCGCAGGTCATCAAGGGCATCGAGTTCCCCAAGCCCAAGGGCGGGGGCGGCGTGCAGGTGAACTACCCGTTCACCTTCCGCTCGGCTCAGAAGTAGACGCGCAGGCCGATGCCGCCGTCGGCGTCGACGTTGTCCTCGTTGTCGTTCTCGTCGATGAAGACGAGGACGAGCGCGACCTCGCCGTAGATCTCGAGCGGCGTGCGCCGGAAGCGGATGCCGACCTGGAACGGGGCGCGCACCGCGATGTTGACGTCGTCGCCGAAGTCACCGCCGCGGTCCCAGACGGCGCCGCCGATGCCGAGGCGGAAGGGCACGACCACCGAGCGGCCACGCGCGTTGCCCAGGTTCACGAGGAACGTGAGGTGGGCGTAGCCGTCGCGGCCGTCGTCGTCGAAGTCCTTCCAGCCGGCGACGATGTCGAGCGCCGTCTTGCGCTGGAGGTCGAGCTTGAGATCGATGCCGGTCGGCTGGCCCACGAACAGGCCGACGCCGACCTCCGCCCGCGCCGGCCGCGCCGCCAGGCCGAGCACCGCCACCGCGACCACCAGCCACACCGCGAAGATCGGGAGCGAGAGGTTGCGCTTCATGGCCTGGATGGTACCTCCTCCCGTCCATGAGCCGCATCCGCGGGCCCACGCTGTTCCTCGCGCTCGTCGGCGTGATCATCGCCATCATCGTACCGACGGTGTTCCTGCCCACGGTCCTGTTCCCGCCTGAACAACCCAAGCTCGACGATCGCGGCGCGATCCCGGCGTTCACGCTCAGCGATCACACCGGCGCGGTGCTCACGCGCGCCAACCTCGAGGGCCACGTCACGATCGTCAACTTCATCTTCACCCGCTGCGACACGATCTGCCCGGTGACGACGATGAAGATGCGCACGGTGCAGGACAAGACCAACGATCTGCCCGACGCGATCAAGCTGCTCTCGGTGAGCGTCGACCCGGAGCACGACACGGTCGCGGCCCTCGACGCCTACGCCCGGAAGTACGGCGCCGACGCGTCGCGCTGGCGCTTCGTCCGCGGCGACATCACCGCCGTGCGCGAGCTGGTCGAGAGGGGCATGGCGATCGGCTTCGACGATCTCGGCGGGGTCACCGAGACCGGCGCGCCCAACATCACGCATAGCGGCCACTTCGTCCTGCTCGACCAGCGCGCCCACATCCGCGGGTACTACGACTCCGACGACTGGCCGCGCATCGAGAAGCTCATGAAGCACGCCCGCTACCTCGTGCGCAAACCCCCGGCGAAGTGATACGACCGAGCCATGGGCTTCGAAACGCCGATCGCGATCGCGCGTCTCGTGATCGGCCTGGCCCTCCTGTTCGCGGGCGGCCTCGCGCTCCTGCGCGGCTCGACCACGCTGGCGCGCACGCTCGGCATCAGCCCGCTGGTCATCGGCCTCACCGTCATGGCGTACGGCACGTCGGCGCCCGAGCTCGCGGTCTCGACCGAGGCCGCCGTCGGCCACCTCACGCCGGTCGCGCTCGGTAACGTCATCGGCGCCTGCGCCGCCAACATCAGCCTCATCCTCGGCATCACCGCGCTCATCACGCCCCAGATCGTCGAGGGCCGCATCATCCGCCGCGAGGCCCCTGCCCTCCTCCTCTCGGTCGTCGCCATCCCGATCACGCTCTACGACGGCGAGATCACGCGCACCGAGGGGCTCATCATGGTGGGCTGCGCCGTCGCGTTCACCGTCGTCACGCTGACGGTGAGCGCGATGGGCGAGAGGCGCGAGGACGCGCCGTCCGGCTCGCACCCGGCGATCACCGGCTCGCACGCGGCGATCGCCGACCGCCGCAACGAGGGCTCGCGCATCGTCGCCCTCGTGCTCTCCGCCGTCGGCGTGTTCCTGATCGTCGCGGGCAGCGAGCAGTTCGTCGGCGGCGCCCGCCGGCTCGCCGGCGAGTGGGGCATCTCGGAGCGCATGCTCGGCATGACGATCGTCGCGCTCGGCACGTCCATGCCCGAGTTGCTCACGTCGGTCCTCGCCGCCTGGAAGGGCGAGCAGCGCCTCACCGCCGGCACCGTCATCGGCTCGAACCTGCTCAACGTGTTCCTCGTCCTCGGCATGGTCGCGTACCTGAACCCGGTGAAGGTCGGCGAGCGCATGCACCCGGTCGACGCGATCGGCCTCGGCGCGCTCACGATCCTCGCCGTCGTGTTCATGCGCGGCAGCCGCAAGGTCACGCGCGTCGAGGGCGCGATCCTCGTCGCCGGCTACGTCGCGTTCCTCGTCGCCGCCGCGATCTTCTGAGCGCTCCGCGTCAGAAGCTCGCGCCGAGCTCGAGCGCCGTCGGGAACGACCAGCGCGGCAGCGCCTCGGGCCCCGTGTCCGTGCCGGTGAACGTCGGCGACAGCGGATAGACGCCGACGAACCACTCGTCGTGCACGCGCACGCGCATGCCCGCGCGCACGCGGACGTAGCCACCGGCGGTCGAGCCGCCGACCTCGACGCCGACGGGGATCGCGACCCGCTGGTGCGCGTCGAGCGCGAAGTGACCGCTCAGGTACGCCGCGCCCGCCGGCGCCGAGCTCCAGGCATCGTCCCGCTCGAGCCCGCGCCCGGCGACGTGGCGCACGCTGCCGCCGACCTCGACGAGCTCGCCGAACCGCGCCGCCACCGTGACGCCGTCGATC